>DAITQE010000540.1:0-3447 GCA_036833235.1 Opitutus sp. | reverse complement strand
GCGCGAGCAAGCTCGCGGCCTACGGGAACCGTGAGTTGCAACGGCAAACCGGAAATCCGTGGGGAGCGCGGCCGCCCTCGGCCGCTTTGATCAAATGGGTGGGCGGGACGCACGCGCTCCCTTGCGTCCGGGGGCGGCCGCGCTACCAGATTACCGCTTCGTTCGTACCTCTCGAAGCAGACGAACGGGTTCGGTACCTGTTGCCGTTATTTCCCACAGAACGAAAATTCTCGTGGTTGCATGCCACGCTCCAGTGCGTTTGATCTGTGCGGTTTTTCACCTCTAACGCCGCCCTCATGGATTTTTCCCTACGCCGCCTGCCCGCCGCCAATCGCCGCGTGCAATTGATGGCCACCTGCATCTGCGATGCCTTCTACGATGACGTTGCACGCGCCACCGTCGAGGTGCTCGAACACCTGGGCTGCAAAGTGGAATTTCCCACCGACCAGACCTGCTGCGGCCAGCCTGCGTTTAACGGTGGCGATTGGGCGGCCTCGCGAAAAGTGGTCCGCCACACCGTTCGTACCTTCACCGGCGAAATGCCGGTCGTCGTGCCTTCGGGCTCCTGCGCCGCGATGATGTTTCACGGCACACTCTTGGAATTTGAGAAAGAGCCTGACCTCGCCGACGTCGCCGCGCTCGGACGCCGCACTTGGGAGCTCGCTGATTTTATCGTGAACGGCCTCGGCGTGAAAACGTGGCCCGGCCGCTATGATGCGGCGATCGCGTTCCACCGCTCCTGCCACTCGCGGGGCACCGGTAGCGGCGACGCCTCGCTCGCGCTGCTCAGCTCGGTGGCCGGTGTTCGCATCGTACCCTTCGGCGAAGGCGAACAATGCTGCGGCTTCGGCGGAACGTTCTCCGTGAGCTTTCCCAACGTCTCCGCAAACATGGGCACGTTGAAGCTCGAGCATATTCGCGCTGCGCAGCCCGACGTCCTCGTCTCAGGCGACATGAGCTGCATGATGCACATCGGCGGCCTCGCTGAAAAAGAGGGCAAGCCCATCAAAACACTGCACGTCGCCCAAATTCTCCGCGACGCCCTGAAAAACGGAGGCCTGCTTAGCGGAGCTAAGAGTCCAGAGGCTAGAGCCAGACCCACTCTCAACACTCAGCTCTCAACTTCCTCCACTCTCAGCTCTAGCCTCTCCGCTCTCAGCTCTTAACTCTAGCCTCTCAGCTCTTAGCTTTCCCCATCCATGAAACAACCGCTCGACCAGTTCGCCACGCGGCTCTCCGCCGACAAACGCGCGGCCGTTTATCTTGGGACCAAGACAACGCACGAGAAGCGGACGAAGATGCTCTTCGATCAATTCGAAGACCCCAATCACCTCCGTCACGTCGCGGGTGAAATCAAGCAGCACGTCATCGAGAATCTGGATACGTATCTGCCCCAGGTTGAAGCCAAGCTGCAGAGCAACGGCGTCCAGGTCCACTGGGCTTCGACCGGCGAAGATGCCTGCGCCGCCGTGCTCGCGATCATGCAAGCACGCGGAGCGAAAAAGATGGTGAAAGCGAAGACGATGGTCAGCGAGGAGATCGAGCTCGCTCACTATTTGGAGAAGCACGGGATCGAAGCGCTCGAAACCGACCTCGGCGAATTCATCGTCCAGATCGATCACGACCATCCAAGCCACATCGTTCGCCCGATCATTCATAAAAATCGCCGCGAGATCGCGCAGAGTTTTGAACGCGAAGGCTTGGGCGCGTACAACGATGACCCGCAGACAATCACGCGCCGCGCCCGCGCCTTCCTGCGGGGAAAATATCTCGCGGCCGACGTCGGCCTGACCGGCGCGAATTTTGTTTCGGTCGAGAGCGGCCGGCTCGTCCTCGTCACGAACGAGGGCAATTCCCGTTTCTGTCTCGCCGCCACGAAGTGCCACATCGCGCTGGTCGGCATCGAAAAACTCGTTCCGCGCGACCGCGATCTCGGCCTGTTGCTCAACTTGCTCGCCCGTTCCGCGACCGCCCAACAACTCACCGTTTACACCGAGTTCATCTCCGGCCCGAAGCTCGCTGCCCAACCCGATGGCCCCGAGGAGATGCACGTTATCTTCGTCGACAACGGGCGCACCGACGTGCTCGCCACGGAGTGTCGCGACATCCTGCGCTGCATCCGTTGCGGTGCGTGTCTGAACGTGTGCCCCGTTTACCGACAATCGAGCGGCCACGCTTATCGCAGCGTTTATCCCGGGCCGGTCGGCGCCGTGCTCTCGCCGTTGTTGGCGGGTGAAAAATTTTCGGAGCTGGCCGATTTGCCAAAAGCCTCGTCTCTCTGCGGCGCGTGCAACGAAGTTTGTCCGGTTGACATTCCGATCCCCGATTTGCTCCTGCGTTTGCGCGACAAAGGCAAACGCGAGCACGCGCCGCTCGCCTCCGCGGGCAGTCCGCCGATGGGCGCGTGGTCAGTTCTAGCATCGCAACCCACGGCATGGAAGGCCGCGTTGATCGGCGGAAAACTCATCAATTACGTCCCGACGAAATTGCTCCCCGTGCCAGCGCTGCGCGCCTGGGAAAAAGAACGCACGCTCCCGAAATGGCGCGGCGGCGAATTTCGGAAATGGATGAAAAACCGCGATCGCAACGAAATCCGGGATCGAGCTAGGGACGGCTCTCCGAGCCGTCCTGAGCTGGACTCCCACAAAACGCCAAGCCGTTGAGGACGACACCCCCTTCCCTCATCACATGTCTTCTCGCGAACAAATCCTCTCCCGCGTCCGCGGCGCGCTCGCGCCCCTGACCAACCGTGCCCCCTTACCCGATTGGGAACGCAATCTCGTCGTCCTCCGCCAGGCCCGCGGCAACGTGGACGGTTGGACGCTCCTCTCCGAACGCCTCCGCGGCGTTAACGGCACGCCGCTGAACTCTATCGCGGAGCTCGTCGCATACCTCGAGAAAAACCATTATCTTCGCGGTTATTGCGATCCCGCGATTTGGCCGCTCTTAACGGAATCGTTCCCTTCGACCTTTGGCGTGGAGACGGAATTCGATCGCACACGCGTCGATGATTACCAATTCGGCATCACGCGCGCCGCCGGAGCCATAGCCGAAACCGGCACGGTCATTCTGTCGGACAGCATCACATCGCGCCGACTCGGTGCGCTCACGCCCTGGGTCCACGTCGCCGTCCTACGCCGCGAGCAAATCTTCATCGATATCCCGGCGGCGATCGCCGCGCTGCCCGCCGATCCGAACGTAATCTGGTGCACCGGCCCGTCGAAGACCGCGGACGTCGAAGGCATCCTGATTGAAGGCGTGCATGGCCCCGGCGTGCAAGCCGTGTTGCTGCTCGGCTAACCAAAGAGGAAACCTCAGATTACAAATCGAGGCTGCTCATAGTTGTGAGCGTAACAGACCGTATGAAAACTCAGCGATTTCTGGACTGAACTGTAGGTTGCGCGCTCGCCGAGCAACGGTCCGCGACGCGGACGTAGCGCTTTGGAG
>DAITQE010000539.1:0-3456 GCA_036833235.1 Opitutus sp. | reverse complement strand
GCGAGACGCGTGCGCTCCCCGGACCACCAGCCTTTTCTGCTGATTCGATTAAGGTTTATACGCATGGGCCGCCCGCATTCGGGCGTCCCCGCCCGAGGACGCCTTGTGTATAAAGGTATGGCGTCCTGTGAGTGGCACGGGCTTCCAGCCCGTGATTTGGCGGCGCTTCGCGTCGTCCACGGGCAAGATGCCCGTGCCACTTCCCAAGCACTCAAAAGCTGATTGGCTTTCTGCCAAACGATGACGTCGCGGAATGATTGAGATTTGTCTGCCATGCTCGCTACTCGCTACCCACTACTCGCTACTTCCCCGATCACACATCCAGAAATTGGACGTTGAGGGCGTTGTCTTCGATGAATTGCCGGCGCGGCGGGACTTCGTCGCCCATGAGCAGCGTGAAGAGTGCGTCGGCTTTGGCGGCGTCGTTGATCGAGACTTTCAGGAGACGGCGTTTGTCCGGATCCATCGTCGTCTCGAAGAGCTGTTTCGGATTCATTTCACCGAGACCTTTATAGCGCTGGATGCTGAGACCCTTGCGTCCGTTGCCGCGGATTTGAGTAACGATATCGAGCGGCGAGCGTAGATCGGTTTTGGTTTCACTTTTCTGCCCGGGATTCTCGGTGATCGTGTAACGCGGTTCCTCTGTCGCGGTGAAACGGTTGATCTCCAAACCGGTCGTTGAAATTGCGATCAGCAGCTTGGCCATTTCTGTGCTCTCGAAAATCTCGTGCAGCGTGACGCGCTTCACGGGGCCAACCGGTTTCGCGGTGGCGGGCAAGCCGGTCCCATTGGCGGATTCGAGCTGCTCGGTGACATCGGCGTCGAGGTTGTGAAGCTGGCTGAAGCTGGCGCGGGCCAGCTCGTCGCGGAGGAACTCGTGGCTCTCCTTGTTGCCTTCGCGAATGCGAGCGATGTAGCGCGGGAGCGCGTGGGTCGCGGCGTCATGCTGATCGAGATACTCACTGAGCGATGCGCCGTAGCGGGTGACGCCGGTGCCGAGTTTCTCGAGCGCAGCCAGGGCCTCGACGATCTTGTCGATCTGCGCCGGGGCAAAAATGTGCTGGTCGGCGAGACGCGTGAGCACGACGTCCTCCGAGCCGAGTTCGAGGAGGATGCGGTTGAGCTGCTCGTCGTTGTCGATGTACTGCTCGCGCTTCTTGCGCTTGATTTTGTACAGCGGCGGCTGCGCGATATAAACGAAACCGCGGTCGAGCAGGCCCTTCATCTGGCGGTAAATGAACGTGAGCAGCAGCGTGCGAATGTGCGAACCGTCGACGTCGGCATCGGTCATGATGATGACCTTGTGATAACGCGCCTTGTCGGCATCGAAGGCGCCCTCCCCCTCGTGATCGCCAATGCCGGTGCCAATGGCGGTGATGAGGGTCCGGATTTCCTCGTTGGCGAGAACCTTGTCGATGCGCGCTTTCTCGGTGTTGATGAGTTTGCCGCGCAACGGGAGAATCGCTTGATAGCGACGGTCGCGTCCCTGTTTGGCGGAGCCGCCAGCGGAATCGCCCTCGACGATGTAGAGCTCGCCCAGCGCGGGATCGCGTTCGGAGCAGTCAGCGAGCTTACCTGGGAGACCGCCGCCGTGGAGGGCACCTTTGCGCACGGTTTCGCGGGCTTTGCGGGCGGCTTCGCGCGCGCGGGCGGCGTTGAGTGATTTGTCGACGATGCGTTTCGCGACGGCTGGGGTGGAGTTGAAGTAAAACATCAACCCTTCGTACGCCACGGAACCGACGATGCTTTCGACTTCGGGCGAAAGCAGTTTCACCTTCGTCTGCGACTCGAATTTCGGATCGCTGTGCTTGATCGAGATAACGGCGGCAAGACCTTCGCGAACGTCATCGCCCGTGATCTGCGGGTCTTTGTCTTTGAGCAGATTATTCGCCTTGGCGTGCTGATTGATCGCTCGGGTGAGCGCACTGCGGAAACCGGAAAGATGCGTGCCGCCGTCGGGATTGTGAATCGTGTTGGTGTAACAGAGAACCTGGTCGTTGTAGCTGTCGTTGTACTGCAGCACGACCTCGACGTGGACCTCGAGCTGTTTGTCCTCGAGCTGCAGGCTGGTCTCTTTGTTGAAGCTGATCGGTTTCGGATGCAGCGGCACTTTGCCGGTGTTGAGCTGCTTCACGAATTCGACGACGCCATCCTTGTAGAAGAATATCTCGGGCTTCGTGACCGCGGGGCGCTCGTCGGTGAACACGATCTCGAGGCCGGAGTTAAGGAACGCGAGTTCGCGCAGGCGCTGAGCGATGCGGTCGGCCTTGAAGACAGTGGTTTCCTGGAAAATTTCCTTGTCCGGTTTAAACGTGATCAAGGTGCCGGTGCCCTTCGCTTTGCCGATGACCTCGAGTTTGCGGACGGTCTGGCCGCGCTCGAACTTCATGTGATGAACGAGGGCGTTGCGCGAAACCTCGACCTCGAACCATTCGGAAACGGCATTCACGCACTTGGCACCGACGCCGTGAGTGCCGCCGGAGAATTTATAGCCGCCCTGGCCGTATTTGCCACCCGAGTGCAACGTCGTGAGGACGAGTTCCACGCCGGGCAGTCCGCTATCCTTGTTGATATCAACCGGAATGCCGCGACCGTTGTCCCGGATGCTGATCGAGCCATCGACATGGATGGCCACTTCGATGCGCGAACAGAATCCGGCGAGATGTTCGTCAACCGAATTGTCCAGGACTTCCGAAACACAGTGATGGAGCGCACGTTCATCGGTGCCGCCGATGTACATGCCAGGCTTTTTGCGGACGGCCTCCAGTCCCTTGAGTTGGCTGAGTTTTGAAGCGTCGTAAGCGTCGGCGCCGGCTTGATTTCTTACGTTGCGTTCGGAGTCGGATTCGTCGGCCATGAAAGGTGTTTTGAAAGGGAAAAGGGAAACTAAAAAACTGCCGGTTTGACGTTGCGGACGCGAGGGTTTTTTTGGAAAAAAACCAGCTCTGAATGGTGCTTCCTTTCGCTTTTAAGCGCATAGCTTCCCGACCCCTGTACCTCCCAGCCGGATAAGACGGTTGAGGGCTGCGATTCTGTCCTTCGAACGCCGCTTCTGAGCCCGTTTTGACGAGCCCTGCGTCGATCTTGGATTTCCGCGAATCACGCGAATGGACGCGGATGGAAACGACAGACCCAAAAATTTCGGCGGTCTAAACCAACCACGGATTACACCGGTCGACACGGATACTGAAGACTCAGCGATGCCCGACCTGAACTGTAGGTTGCGTGCTCGCCGCGCAACGGGCCCGCGACTCGGACGTAGCGCGGCGAGCGCGCTACCTACATCAAACTCCGAGCTGACTGCGGAGGCAGCCATGGAACGTTCGCGTTCTTCGGTGATTCGCGGGAGGTTTTTTGTCGTGGATCGTATCTTGTAGGCCACCAGCTTGCTGGCGCGATTGAAGCGCGAGCGAGCTCGCGGCCTGCCACATAACGGATTGCGCCATCAAAACGAAA
>DAITQE010000538.1:0-3472 GCA_036833235.1 Opitutus sp. | reverse complement strand
ATCGCCCTTCATGTTGACGGCAAAATATTGACCCGGCTCCATCGTGCACGCCGCGATTAACGCCATGATCCCAACAACCATCTCGGTGATCATCGCACCATAGCCGACGATCCGAATATCGCTTTCGCGCGTCAGCAATTTCGGCGTGGTGCCCGATGAGATGAGCGAATGAAAGCCCGAAACCGCCGCGCACGCGATCGTGATGAAACAGAACGGAAACACCGGACCAGCGAACACCGGACCGCTGCCGTCAATGAACCGCGTCAGCGCGGGCATTTTTAGCGCCGGGGCCAGAATGATGATCGCGATCCCGAGCACCGCCACCGTGCCGATCTTCATGAACGTGCTGAGATAATCGCGCGGC
Source organism: Opitutus sp. (assembly GCA_036833235.1). Classification (GTDB taxonomy): domain Bacteria; phylum Verrucomicrobiota; class Verrucomicrobiia; order Opitutales; family Opitutaceae; genus Opitutus. The sequence goes on along the minus strand of DAITQE010000538.1, from coordinate 3,108 downwards.
GCCAGCAACAGCCAGACTGGCAGAATGGAGGCGAGAATACCGTACCCAATAATCCACCACGCAAGCGTTGTGCCTTTCAGCGTCAGCATGCTTTCCCACGACGAACCATGGACGAACTGCCCGGCATACACCGCGCCCAGCAATCCCAGAACGCCGAAGACACTCGCCGCCGCCAGCCAGCGTCCGCCATGGCCGAACCGCATCGCACAACCCATCATCACCGCAATCGGCATCGTCGCCGCAATGGTGAACAGCCCCCAAGGACTTTCGGCGAGCGCGTTGACCACAACCAGCGCCAACACGGCGAGCAGAATCACCATGATCGCCACAATGCTGATCAACGCGATGAAGCCGGCGAACGGGCCCACTTCATCGCTCACCATTTGTCCGAGCGATTTGCCGCGCCGTCGAACCGAGCAAAACATGATCACACAATCGTGGACCGCGCCGCCGAGCGTGGCGCCAATCAGAATCCAAAGCATCCCCGGCAAGAAACCAAACTGAGCGGCGAGGACCGGGCCAACCAAGGGACCAGGCCCGGCGATCGCCGCAAAGTGATGCCCGAACACTACCCAGCGATTGGTCTTCACGAAATCCTTGCCATCCTCATTAACGACAGCCGGCGTGGCCCGCAGCTCGTCCAGTGTGAGCACCTTCGCCATCAACCACGCGGAATGAAACCGATAAGCCACGGCAAATACGCAGATCGCCGTGATGACCATCCACAACGCGCTCACCGGTTCACCGCGCGACCAGGCGAGAATCGCGATGGATCCGACGCCGAGGAGGACGACTGCGGCCCAACCGAGCACGCGCAGCCAGTTTGATAGTCTTGCAGGAGGGGATACAAACATCGGGGAAAGGGAGAACAGGGAGAAACTCGCCCACGACGATATTTCCCACCGTAATCGGTGCAAGGCTCAGATCGAACTCTGTGGCAACGGCCGTAAATCAAGTCGGTTCGGTCGAGACGCAGCCACCCTGAGAGCGCGGCCCCACCCGCATGAATCAGCCAAATAGCACGTAGGTTGCGCGCTCGCCGCGCAACGTTTGTTTCTTCACGCGACCTTCACCGGTGAGCGAACCGTTGCGCGGCAAGCGCGCAACCTACGCTTCGATCGAAATATTTTTGTGATCGTCCCGCCCCAACAGGCCGGCCTCACGACATCGACAGGCTCCACTCCCGCTACTTCGCGATGAACATCATGAACGAATGCGGCTTCACCGTCATCGTAAAGACCATCCGTTCATCCGGCGCAAAGCGGTCCCCTTTTTCCAGCGTGCCCTCGATCTCCTCGCCCGTGACTCCGTTCTTCAAACGCGCAATGTCCTTCGTCGTCACAATTCGAATCGCCTCAGGCTGATCTCGAAACGACTCCACGACGAATGCTCGATTGTCATAGGGCAGCAGCGCGATCTTTGACGGGCCTTCGAGTCGGGCAAAAAGTCCCTTGGACGCTGTCCGGCGAATCACGTTGAGCACCGCCGGAGGCAGTTCGTAGAGATCACCGAAATTTTCCGGCATCGTCAGAACGTACAGCTTGGCGTTTGCATAGGGCACGTAATGTAGAAGCGGATAACCAAGCCCATTCGTCATGCTCGCGATCAGCTCCCAGGAATCGTTCGTGTTATAGCGAATCTCCGGAATCAAAATATCCTTCTCCAGTTTCGCCGTCACTCCACGGCCTAACGGATAACCCCAGAACTCACGCGTGAGCGCTTTGTGCTCACTCACATAGACCTCGCCGATCTCTCGGCGAAAACCTTTGTCCTGAATTTCGCGAAGCAGCCCCGACGTGATGATCACGTCTTTCCCGCTGAGCAGGTGCTCCTTGATTTTGGCGACGATATTCACGTCCCGCGCCGCGGCGGCCGTGAGCAACACCAACGGAGCGTCTTTCGGAAACTCCGGATGCAAATCGATCGGCAGTCCAATTCCACCGAGATAGTTGTGCAGAAAATCCTCGTCCGTGGATGAGTGATACGGCCGATAGCTCGCGATCCCGATCGGACGCCCCAGCTGGCCGACAACGGGATCGATCTGCTCCAAGGCGTATCCTGCAGCCCGCGCGAGAGTCGATTTCGTCAAGCCGCCCACCGGCCTGGCCACCGCGTCATAGTCGAAGCTTGTTCCTTGTCCCTGCCACGGCGCGCGATCTTGATCGAGCAGCGGCAGCAAAAGTTCGTGCATCGCGAACAGCGTGATCTCTGGCGCCTTAGCCAGCATCGTGAGCCACAGTTGTTCCGCGTAGCGATCCGCTACAATGCGATCACCCGTGTCAACCCAGCCACCGCCGTTGCCGCCAGGTTTGATGTTCTCGAAATAGCGAACCTGCTGAAAACTTTGATACGGCTGGAGGTGTTGATGGTTGTATCCGGAATCTCGTGTCTCCGTGCCCGCGTAGATCTTGTCGAAGATCCTGGGCTGCGTCTCGAGGTTGTAGCCCATCCCCTGAAAGTGCTCATACCAATTTGGATACTTGATCGTGATCTTAACCTTCGGGTTTACCCTCCGCGCCGCGGCGATTAGCTCCTCCGACACCTTCGTCATCAACTCCAGCCGATATTGCGTCCATGTCCGGTCGCCCTTCGCCTTGATGCACTCGGGGCATTTGCAGCTCGTGAAGAAAAAATCGTCGAGGATGATCTCGTCAAAATTCCGGGCGGAGACCTCCATGATCTCCTTCACCTTCGCGCGATCAACGGCTTTCGTGTAGCAGAAGGTTTCGAAGAGATTGCGCTCGTCGCGCACGTACGCGATGCCGGCCGCGGTCGTAATCCCGCGTGCGTTGAAAAACGCCTTCGCCTGCTGCAGCGTCGCATCGTCAATGATGATGAGATCGCGATGCGTCTCGAGATACACCTTGTCGACCTTTACCTGTTTCTCGATCACCGCCCAATTTGTTTCGAGCCAGGCCGGGTCCTTCATTTTCTGGACCTCATACGCGCGGACATACACGGCGACATTGAAGTTTTGATACTTGGCGGCGTGAAGCATGGAGGCGGAGAGCGAGCCCGCGACAAGCACGAGCGCGATTTTTCGGAAGAGATGAAGCAGCATGATAGGGGTAGAAAAGAAAACTCCTGGGCAACGGTGCAGCCTGACGC
>DAITQE010000537.1:0-3483 GCA_036833235.1 Opitutus sp. | reverse complement strand
GCGGCCTTGGCGACCGCTTGTGCGCGGTTTGCTTTCAAATTGGCCGCTGATTGATCGAGGATGGACTGCACACGGGCAGCCTGCTCCGGCGTGAGCTGTAATTGCTTGTGCAGATCTGCTCCAATCCGGATCGCCGCGCGATCGGCAGGGCCCGTTACGCTCGCGGGCGCTCGCATCGCGTTGCGAAATGCTCGAATTCCAAACCACGCGGTTCCCGCGCCACCCACCGCCACCCCCAGCAGGAAGATCGCGCCAGCAATCAGCCAGCCGCGCCAGCGAGCGCCGTTCATAAGCCGCCTCCCGTTGCATTTGCGAGCAACTGCGCCCACGGGAGCGCCTCCCAGACGTCCCACACCTGCCAGGCGGTCACCATTGCAATCATAGAGGAACCGGCGAGGCAGACAGTCATGACTTTTCCCGTGGAGAACAGAGCCGAGAACTCATCGAACCAGCTTTCGCGCGAAACGAGTGGAGCCTGACGGATCACGCGCAGTAGTGCCGCGGAATTCGCTGGTGGTCCGACATCGGCGCGCGCCTCCCGGATCAGTTTTTCCCAATGCGAATCAGAATTGGAACGGGGGTTTTTCATATTGAATCTCTGGATTGCAGAAAGTCGCGCAAGCGGCGTCGCGCGCGCCAGGCGCGAAGTTTCGTGGCGGTGAGCGTCCATCCGAATTGATTGGCGATTTGGGCCAGCCCCCAACCCTCAAGATAATGGAGCGTGAGCAGTGTGCGTTCGTCGGGCGAAAGCTGAGCTAAAATAGTTTTCACTTCATCGGCAGCGGCCCGCGCCGCGGGATCGGCCGCCGGGTCGATCGCTGTGCGCGCCACGTCGTCAGAACCGTCCGAGGACGGCTCGACATCCCAGCGACGACGCACGGCCTGCCGGCGAAAATAGTCGCGGCCCGCGTTGGTCGCGATCCTGAGCAGCCAGTGACCAAACGGCTGGTTTGCTTTCCAGCCGGGCAGCCCTCGCACCATGCGCAAAAACGTTTCCTGCACGAGATCATCGAGGTCAGCCTGCGTGCGAACGAAGCGCCAGAGCAATCGTGCGACCGCCGCTTGATGCCGCTCCACGAGAATTTCCATCGCGGCCCGATCACCGCGTCTCGCATTTTCTGCCACCTCGGCATCGGGATCAGGCACGGCGACGCCGGTAACCGGAGCGGTTTCCGATTTTTGAGGACCAGGCGGTTCATTTTCGGAGTTGGATTTCAAACGTGGCGAATGATCCGAAGCCGATTGCGAGCCAGAGGCGACTCCTGGCGATAAAGAGTCGCTCACTGCCGGTTCAGGATTTGGGCGGCCTCGTCGTGGTCGTCACGTTTCGGGTGATGGTGCCGTTTTCCTTGGATACGCTAACCTGCTTCGATGAGGTGCCACCATTTCGACCCGTGGCGTTGGCTTGGCGGACATAGCCCGTCTCGGTCTTTGTTCGCGTCGAATCGTAGGTGGCGGTTTTCCCGTTGAAGCCGGTGGCCTGTGCGCTTGTGGTGCGGCCCGTAGCCGTTTTTTGACTGCTGAGAGAGCGAGTGGCGGTTTTCCCATTCGGCAACGTCGCCGCGGACGAAGCGGAGATGTTTCCTGGTGTTCGATTAACCTGGCGCTGGTAGGTGCCGCCGCGTGGGCCCTTTACGGTGGTTGAGCGCCCGCGCGCCTGGGCTTCGATCGGCGTGAGGCAAACGAGAGCGGCGATTGCGATCATCGTGCTCACGGGCATCCGGTTTAGTATTTTGGTTTTCATGATTGGAAGGAGTTATTGTTCTCCTCCCTCAACGCGGCTGGTGCGTTTTGGTTTCCAAAAAAGATTCGGGAAATCGAGAAACCGTTCCGGAGGTGGCGCGTTAAGGGTAACGATCAATTTTTTTTGAGAACGTCCGTCTTATCCTCGATGAAGAACCATATCCGTGCACTCACTGTGGCGATCGCCGCGATTTTCGCACTCACGCTCACTGCTTTTGCCAACGATCCGACTGGCACTTGGAAGTTCAAAGCCGAAATCGCTGATGGTCGGAGTGTGGAATCGACGGTCACTCTGAAGTGGGAAAACAACCAGCTGTCCGGCACCGTCGAAAACCGCTTGGGGAGAACGTCGATTAGCGACGGCAGGTTTGTCGACGATCAGGTGACGTTCACGGTCGTGCGTAAAATCGGCCGCCGACTTCGCAAGAAAAAATTCACCATTAACTATGCCGGCAGGCTCGAAGGCGACGCGATCAAAGGCACCATCCAAACCATCGGTCGCGACAAGAATCCGGTTTCCCTTGCGTGGGATGCGCAGCGCGTCAAGTGACCTCACTCAGGCGCGGTCTGTCCGCTTGACATTCGTCGCCCGGGTCGCGGGTTTTCCAGCACCATGGCCTATCACCTTCGCGCTGCGCGTCCCGCGGATGTTCCGCTCATTCTCGACTTCATTCGCGATCTGGCTCTCTACGAAAAACTCTCGCACGAAGTCGAAGCCACCGAGGCAAAGCTTCATGTCACGTTGTTTGGCGAAAGACCCGCCGCCGAATGTGTGTTCGCGTTCGCGGACGACGACACACCGGCTGGATTCACAATTTTCTTCACTAATTATTCCACGTTTCTCGCGAAGCCCGGACTTTATTTGGAAGACTTGTTCGTGAAGCCGTCGTTTCGCGGACAAGGGATCGGCAAGGCGATTCTTCTGCATCTCGCCCGGCTCGCCAATGAACGCGACTACGGACGAATGGAATGGAGCGTCCTCGACTGGAACCAGGCCGCGATCGACTTCTACGAGTCACTCGGCGCCCGCCGTCTGCGTGAATGGCAGATTTGTCGTCTGACCGGGCCGGCGTTATCGCGATACCGCTGAGAGTTGCGGCACTACGGTTTAACGTCGCGATGTGCGATGTTGCGAAGGCTTATGAATAACTCAGGGCGCGTGGGACACGCGCCCCTACCGAGGCCTTTCTTAGAAACGGGGTCAGGGCGTTATTTGTTAATTAGTGAGCCTCCGAAACGGTCGTCCTCGGCTGGAACCAATACCAGTTAACAAATAACGCCCTGACCCCTTTTAGAAACGTAAAGGTTATCGCGGGCCGAGTGAGCGACGGGGCATGTCCGAATGCCGGTTACATAGCGGCAATCGAGAGATGTACCCAGCGAGCGAGGCTTGGGCCGACTTTACTTCACGTCGGTGCGGAAGGGGGAAGCGGGAAGGCCGGCGGCATTGAACAGGTTGCCGGAGGCGACGTTCGCCCAGCCGTAGCGCACCGCGACGGGTTGCTTCACCTCGGATGCGGTAACGACAACCGTTTCACCGGCGATGTCTGCTTTGGCGGGCTTGAAGACACCGTCGAGGCCAGCAATCGTGAAACCGGTGAGCGAGCCGTCTTTTGAGACCAGACCGTTACCAAGATGCGTGAAATTCAGAACCGCGCGTCCGTCGGCGAAGCTCGCGTTGGCAAAAACCGGACCGGAGTACTCGACCTCTTCGCCATAAGCGAGAGCTCGCGCCGCGAG
>DAITQE010000536.1:0-3484 GCA_036833235.1 Opitutus sp. | reverse complement strand
GTTTTCCTCGACACCGGTTGGGCATCTGGAAAACGCAGAGTTCATTTACGACGGTCCCAACGGAAATCTTGTCGGCGGTCGGACATTTGTTGGCGAGGGTAACAGCCAGACGCCGCAGAATGCCGTTGTGATCGGCACGACGGGTTCCGGAAAGAGCGTCAACGTCATCGACATCCTGACGCAGACGGAACCGTTCTATAGTTACACGATGATCGTGGAGGAAGGAGAGTCCTACACAACCTACGCCAGGACGGTCGATCCGACGACGCAGCCGATTATCGTGCAGGCGAACGGTAAATTGACGATGAATTACCTGGATACACGGGGGCTGCCGTTGTCGGGTCTGCATCTCAGCGCGGCGGCTGCTCTGCCGATGCTCATGGTCGGCCAGTCGAAGGATGAAGACCGAACCAAGCTGCGTCAGGCGCTTCTATCGAATGCCATTGGTCGGCTCTACGATGACTTCGCACGCTGGTATCAAAACAAGCATCCGGAAGAACGTGCGGTGCTCGCACGGCGCGCGTATGCGCTCGACGCCTATCGGCGGGAGCGCATGGGACCGCAGGCGACGGAGCTCGATGCTTTCCTCGAGTTCGCTGAATTCGAGCAAGCACACTCCGACGAAACCGCGTCGTTCATCGCGCGTCCCGACGAGAGTGAAGTCATCCGGTTCGCGAAGGAAAGCGCCGGTGCGCAGCAGGTCAGAGATCTAATTTTTTCGCGCTTCACTGCCGCGGAACAACCCCAGCACGGTCACTTGCAGGAATTGCTATCCGCGGAGGCGTCAGGGCCGCATGCGGATGAGATGCGCTACCTCGCCACGCTTCTGGAGCCTTGGGCGGCCGGCGGTAGCTATGGCGAGCTCTTCGACGGTGTGTCTAACGTGAATCTCGCCGGCAAGATCGCGCATTTCGAATTGGGCTACATTCCGGAATCAGCGGAGGAGTTGAAAGCGGCGGCGGCATTCCTGATCGCGAACTATACCCGGTCGCACATGATGCGGCTTCCGCGTGCGCTACGGAAAGCAAACGTCTTCGAGGAGGTCGCGCGGTTTGCGCTGATTCCGACGGGAAAGAAGGTGCTGCGCGAATCGTATCAGCAGCTTCGCAAGTACAACGTCTGGAATGTTGCGACGGTTCAGAATTACGAGCAGTTCAAGTCGTCGGACATTCGTGGGGCGGTGCTCGGCAATAGCCGCATTCTCTTTCTCCTCCGACAGAGTGACCGCTCCGACATCGAGGACTTGAGTCAGGACTTTCCGATTCCCGAGGCGGTCAAGGATGCGGTGATGAGTCATCCCGAGCCGGAGAAACTGATCGGAGAAAAATTCTCCCAGTTCACTTACTATCACACAGACGAGCGTCGTCCATTGATCGTGACCATGCGCAACGTCGCGTCGCGGGAAATGCTCTACTGCGCGTCGAGTTCCGGCGCGCATTTCGACCAACGGGCCAAGGAATTGAACGGGTACAGCAACATCGTGGAGGGAATCATCACACACGCATGAAGGAGGGCATATGATAACTAGAAAAGAATTGGAAATCGAGACGGGCCGATTGGAGCAGCACCTGCGCGAAGCTCAGTGCGAGCTAATCAGTAACGCCGGCTCGCCGATCGCGATCTCTGGGATCGCAGCCAAGCCGTTGTTCACTTTTCCGGAGAGCACCGTGGCGATTATCGCGGGATCGGAAACCGGACGCGCGGAGACGCACCGCATGGTTCGCCACGTCACGATCGTTAATGCACCGGCCGGACTTTCATACAGGCTGATCGAAGAAGAATTCGTCTCCGATTCAAACGGCCAGCTCGTGCGGCACTATGATCCGATTGAAATCAGCACGGATGGCGGGGCGTTCGGTATTCTGAGTGCGGGGTTCCAGCGTTTGGACGAGGATCGCCTGTGGGAGCGTCTTGAGCCCGTCGTCCCATTGATTGAAGCAAAAGGATGGTCGACGGATTTCGAGTGCGCGGAGGCCGTCGCCGAAGTGGAAAGGTGCACCTCAGAGCTAAATCTCCCGTCGTCAGCCCGGATGCGCGTGAAAGCCGACGTGATCGATCTGCTAGAGGGAAGATTGGAGCTGGGCGATTTCGTCGCGCGCACCGTCGCGCGACAGGAGTGCTACGCGCTGGTGCAGCACGCCGTGCTTTCACGTCAAATCACGGAATCGATCGAAGTATAAATTCGGAGATCGGTGTACTCAGCGTCCAATGGAGAAAATTACCATGCATCGTTTTCTTGATAATTTGGTTTTCTTTCAGCCGTACCTTCTCGGCGTGCTACTGCCACTGGTGATTGTTCTGCTGCTGCTGTCGGGTTGTGCGACAGCAGGTGCGGATTCGGCAGGACGCACCCGCGACTTCGCGACGACGGCGGCGACAACCGCGGCCGGTGCTTACATCGGTGCGAAGGAGGGCAACGGCAAAGCCAGGAACGCGGCCGTTGGCGCGGCGGCAGGATTCGTTGCCGGCGAGGCGATCAATTATTTCAACAACAAGGCCCAGCGTGAGGCGTTTCTCGCTGGTTACGAAAAAGGCCAGTCGAACGCGGTGAAGCAGCAATACTGGATTGCCCGCGACAACCAGCGTCCCGCACAGGATGACAACTACGAGGAGGGTTATTACGAAATCACGGTGCCGCAAAGCGACCGTGATGGCGTGCGCCGCGAGCCGACGAAACGGGTCATTCGTGTCGTGATGCCAAAGCAAAAGGTCGGATCATGAAAACAATTTCTGCACTTCTTCTGTTGATCGTGGGCAGCGCCGTTCCGTGCTTGGCGCAGTGGGCGGTCATCGACGTGGCGGGTATTCAGCAGAACGCCATGAACTACGCCGCGCTCGTCGAGCAATTGTCGAAACAGGCGACGCAGATCAGCAATCAAGTCCGCCAAATCGAGCAATTCGAGACGCAGTTGAAGCGGATGGGCGACATGGCGAACGTGAAGAACCTCATCGGATTTCCCGAGTTGCGGTTGGACCTCAATCTGCCGACCAAAATCAAAACGTGGGACGATGGACTGGCCCGAGTCGATGGTCGTGGGTTGTTTGGCGATACCCGAGGTGGCATCTTCCGGGAGATAGCACCGGAATTCAAAGACTTCGACGGCGGGTCCATCCAACGGGATGCCCAAGCCTACAAAGAAGCTCACGACATGGCGGCCACGGTGGATGAATTCAAAACCGTTCAGGGTGACGTCTACATGCGCCGTGAGAATTTGAAGCGAGCCATCGCCCAAACGAGCGAAGCCATGCAAGCGGCGGACACGGAAGCGGAGCAGCAGAAGCTGCAAGCATTGCTGAATGCGCAATATGGGGAACTCGCTTCGGCCGATGCCGAGGTCGGGTTGAGCGCCGCCCAGGTTCAGGTGAAAGCAGCTGAAGCGACGGCAATGAACAGTGCGCAAAGTGAGGCGGAAGCCGAGGCGCGGCGCCGCCTCGCGCAGCAAGAGGCGCGCAAGGTTAGTAGCACCTTCAAACCGCAGTATGA
>DAITQE010000535.1:1869-3484 GCA_036833235.1 Opitutus sp. | reverse complement strand
CTCTCGACACACGTACGAAGGAAACGATTCGCGAGCGAGGCGTCGCTCGCCCTCGCACGTGTAGAGAACGGCCGCAGCGTCGCGCAGAACATGCCGCTCACACAGCTGCCAATAGATCCATTTTTTGGCATGCTTCAGCGGATACGCGTGCCGAAACCATGGGTCCAGCATGCCATGCGGAAAAACAAAATAAGGTGTCGAGCTGCCCCGCAGCGCCGCCCGGACCGCGCGCCCGTGATACTGCCACAATCCGTGGACGAACACCGCATCGAATTCGTGCGCGTGACTGCGCAACCACGGCTCCAGTCGCGGCGTATAGGCGTAGCCACCTCGGGACGGTCCGAGGACGTGAACGACCGTGCCATCCGAAAAAGTCGTGGCCTGGCTGGGCCCGTCCAGACTGACAAAAACGGTTTCGTGCCCCAGTTCGGCGAGGGCCGGCGTGACGGCGCGCAAACCCGCGGCGGGACCGCCGTGGCGTGGATCGAGCGTGGCGATGACGCGCAGCAGTTTCATGCGGTGACGGGCTGAGGGTGACCGGCAAGACGGGTATAGACGGCGACGTAGCGCTCGATCATCACGCCGGGATCCCAGAGCGTGGCTTGTTCAAGGCCACGCTGCGCCACTGTCCGGCGCCGCGGCCATGCTTCGGCGATCGTTTGCGCGGCATCGGCCGGAACGTCCGGCGAAAAGTAAACCGCCGCATCGCCACCCACCTCGGTCATCGGCGCGCGATCAGACGTGAAGACGGGACAGCCGCACGCCTGGGCCTCTGCAACGGGCCAGCCAAATCCCTCGTGCCAGGACGGAAAGAGCAGGCCCTCGGCCAGCGAATAGAGCGCCTGTAGTTGCAATTCCGAGACGTTCGAAAGCGTGATCACATCCTCGGCAAGACCGAGTCGATGAAGTTGCGCCGTCAACTCGGTGTTCAGCGGTTTTCCAACCATCAACAAGCGCGGAGCTGGGTCGAGCTTCGGACGCAGTGCGGCATAAATTTCAAGAAGACCCTGGCGGTTCTTGTACCACTGTCCTCCACCGACGTTGAGTAGGAAGCCACGGCCGCCGTGTTCGAGGAGACCGGGGGAAAGCTGACGCTCACGGAGAAGACAGCCAACCACGAGTCGCGCCGCGGACGCAGGCGTGGGCTGATAAGGAAAGTTCAAACCGTTCGGGATGAGTGTGACTCGATCCGCCGGCAGCCCCGTCAATCGGCGCAGGTCAATGGCCGTCTGCCTTGATGGAACCGCGACGTGCGGCAGACGGGCGATGTTATCCAGAATCCAGCGTTGATAACGGCGGCCGAGTGCGGAGACGTGGTGTTCAGGAAATTCGCCTCGTGCGGCACGAATCTGCAGCAGATCGTGGCAGGTGGTTACCAGTGGTCGTCCAACGAACACCGGCGCGTAAACCGCATTGGCGTGATCGATGATATGGACGATATCGGGTGCGCTGCCGCTGCTGAGTTGCTGGCGAACGTGTCGCGGGAAAAGCACGTACTTGTCGAAGTACCCGATAAATTTGGCGGGGCCGCCGTAACGATAATGCGGCAGCAGCCGTACGAGTCTGGGTTTCGGCGACAAGGACGCCGGGTTGAGCCGACTGGCCGAGCTCATCG
>DAITQE010000535.1:0-1859 GCA_036833235.1 Opitutus sp. | reverse complement strand
GGCTTTGGCGACAAGGTGCTGACCGTGTGATTCTGCGCGCGCAGCCCGTCCGTGAGCTGGTTGGCAAAACGCAGCATGCTCTCCTGGCGGTCGGGGGCAAAGTTGCCAATGAGCAGAATACGCATTGAGAATAGCGGGCTAGTAACGGACGCGGACCGGGGTTGGTTCAGCCGGCGCATCTGCTGTGCTTTCTTCCGCGGCTGCTTCGTCCTCTTCTTCCGTTTCTTCAACGTCCTCTTCGACCTCGGGGTTCAACGCAGCGAGCAGGAGACCTGCGCCAACGACCGCGAATCCCAGGATAGTGGGGGGAGCCCATTGATTAAGGACGATGGGAACGGAACACGCCGAGAAAATCAGAATGGGCAAGTTGTCGCGATCGATGAAAAGTGCGCCGAGCGCCTTCAACGCCAGATGCGCGGCGAGCACGATCCGAAAGCCCAGAAACGCCGCGCCGAGCAGTGGACCGAGCTCGAGGAACACCTTGCTCCATTCGTCTTCCGCCAACATGAAACCAACGCGACCGGAGAGCAGACGAGCGCCGACGTTGGAGCCAACGCCGATGCCGTGGCCGAACAGCGGCGCTTGAGCCGCCCAGTAAAACGGCTGCGTGAAACCACCCAGCACGCGCCCGGCAATACCGCCCCACGCATCGCCCTGCGTGCTCACGGAGGCGGTTTCCCAGCGCGACAGGAACACCTCTCGGCCCTCGCTGAATATCGGGAGAAAAGAAACTGCCACCGCCACCACGCCGAGCGTGATCAATGTGCGAAAACGAGAACTGATCCCGATCCCGGCGCGCGGCATGCTCAGCACAAAGGCGACGCCCACGATCGCGGTCGCAAGCATGGCGGTGCGACTAATTGAAACCGGCAATGCGACCAACACCGCCAGCCCAGCGCCGATCAGCACCGGCCACCACAAGCGTCGTTTTCCGCTGGCTTGGTTGAGGAAAAACGCCGCGACAAGGGGATAGAAAGCCTGCGGTCCGGTGATGAAGGCGAAAAAGCCGGGCGGCCGAATGCGGCCCAACGCGCCGTAAATTTGTCCGCCTTCGTCGCCACCGATGCCGCGATTGATCGGCGCATTGATAGGTGACTTGAACTGCAACACCATGATGAGCGTCATCGGAATCGCCACGAGCAGCAGAAAACATCCGATGCGTTCCACGTCTTTGCGGGTGAGCACGCGCGCCATGACCCAAATCAACGGCAGATGCCCGTAGTTGATTCGCAGCCCGTACGCCAACACCAGAAGATTATTCTGGCCCGCGATGAGGCTTGCGAGGATCGATGCCATCGCGAGCGCGCCGATGACGAGCACGAAGCCGTTGAACTCAAATCGGCCGGTGAAAAATGCCAGGAGGTAAATGCCAACGGCGACCGGATCGCGCACAATCAGCAACGGATCGGACAATGACGGCAGCACCCATTTCCGCAGTGCGCCCTCAAAAACCAGAAGGAAGATGTACAGCCAGATGAGCCCTTTCAGCGATTTCTCCATGGTCAGGTACGGACAAGAGCGGACGACACGCACGCAGCGAGCGACTCGCCGTATCGGTCCCACGTAAACTCACGCGCACGAATTTGTGCGCGAGCGGACATCTCGGCGCGGCGGTCAGGCTCACGGCGCAGCCAATCGAGTTTTTCAGCGATCGCATCAGCCGAACGAATCGGCACGATAAAACCTTCGACACCATCCGTGATTAAATCCGGTCCGGCGGTGTGAGCCGTCGTGATGATGGGCAGACCCATCGCCATCGCTTCCAGGAGCACGAGGCCAAACCCTTCGAACAAGGAGGGGAAAACGAACACGTCGTGCGCCGCAATCTCCGCCAGCACCTCGCGATGCGAACAACTCGG
>DAITQE010000534.1:0-3487 GCA_036833235.1 Opitutus sp. | reverse complement strand
GCCCAGGCGCGCTCGTGCAAAATCACTTCGTAGGCTTGCACCGCCGCGAAGCTTTTAGCCGTTCTCCAAACGTTTTTTCGCTTCGGTCAGGCTGATGCCACGACCCGCGTCGATGTCCGCATGGCGCTGCGAGAGTTCGCGCTGATACTCGGGATTCTCGGCACGCAACAGGTGCTTCAGATAGGCCACGGCCTTCAGCATCTCCTCATGCGGGAGTTTTTCGATCTGCGGCTTTAATTCGGCGAAAATCATTGCGCTGATCATCAACCGTTATCCGGGCCGTCGCAAGCTCCGCTTCCTCCTTCACAAACGCGATGATTGGCCCGCGAATCACACAGATGCTTGGGGTCGACTCTCGACTCGCTCGCCAATTACCGAATTCGCAAATACTCCAGCAGCGCCCAGTCGAACGCCGTGTCATTGTTTGGACCAGGCAGACACATGAAGACCAGCTGGCCTTTATTGCTTTCCCCCAACGGCACTTTTACCATCCGAGGACCGCGATTTCCATCCGGCGCCACCCACTCTCGATGCAAGAGCACGTGCTGGCCTTTGTCGTCCCATACTTCAACAATGATGAAAACCCCGTCGAAGCCTTTCTTGTCATAGGCGGCCGGAGACATGCGATAGCCTAGTTCCACGGTCGAAGATCCCGGTAGAATGGGGAAATACAGCGCCGTCGGGCTGTGCGCGAACAACATCTTTTTGCCTTCGATGGTGTGAAACTGGATACCGTAAGGAAAAGATCCCGTGCTGGGAACCGGGCTGAAGTTCTCCATGTCCGCCGCCGCGGGCGTGCCGGCAACGGGGATTGGAGGTGCGAGCCGCACCGCTCCCTTCATGGCGTCCAAATTCAGATCGCTGAAATGTGCCTTTTCCAGGATAGCCCGCATTTCACTATAACGACGCCGCGCGCCGTAGAGGGTAAATTCGTCGCCGAACGTGCACAGCGGAACCGGCTCCAAATCAAAGTCCTTAATCCGCTCGAGGACCCAATCCGGATGGCTGCGGGATTCGCCCCGAAAAATCACGATCGGAACACGTTCGTCCTTCAACATCGCAACACTCTGCCGCACCGCCTCCGGACGGAGAAACATCTGGCTGTTCGGAATGATCAGCATCCGCCGGTCCGATCGATAGGCGATCAGTGACGCCCAGTCCCCAGAGTGCATCACGATCACTTCATCCGGCTTCACCAGCAGCTTCAGCGCTTCGGTGAGGGACGACTCCGCCCCCGTGTTCCACATGACTTGGAGGGGATAAAATTCACGTTGATAAGCCGCGAATTGTCCTCCGGCCACGGCGGCCAGCAGCAGCACGGCCGGCGCCTTCGTCCGGTACCACGCCGCCTCGCGATCCCACAGGCCCGCGACCACTGCACCCACCGCCACGCAGGCGCCGGCGCCGTTGGCATAGAAGTAGTAGTCGTGAATCGCATACAAGTTGATGAAGACAAACTGGCCGACCAGGAAGGCGACGGTGCCGAGCGCGAAAACCAACCGGCTCCTGGCCGGGGCGATCGCCAGGCCCACCAGCGCCGCCAGGAACGCCCACCACGGCATCACGGCCGCCATCCAGTGCGTCCAAAGCGCTTTCCAAACCTGCGGATCCCAATGCTGCGCGAGTGTCCCGAAATTAAAACTCGCCAGGTTTTTCGAGGTCAGAAATCCGGCGATCGGATTCATCTCTTTGATCTGATCCGTAATCCAAACCCAGCCAAAGCCGACTGCCAGGAGCGGCAAGCCAATCAGCACCACGTCTTCCGCAATGACGCGGAATGCGCGCCAGCCATCGCGGCGTGCTTTCCACAGGTCGGACAACACCCAAACCGCCCACGGCAGGCAAAACACCGACCAGGTGGTTGACTTGACCAACACCGCCGTGACGCCGAAGAGCAGCATGCCCGCAAACTGCGCCGGTCTCCGCTGAAGCCGGTATTTCGTCAGCAAATACAGGAACCAGGCCGACGCGCAAAACGCCGTCGACTCGATCAACACCGCTCGCGAATACAGCAGATACACCGGCGCAAACAGCACCGGCACCGTTCCCATCGCCGCCGCGACCGGCGAAAATCCCGCCGTGCGCAACAGCAGCACCAGTGCCGGCAAAGCCAGATAAAACGCGATCAGGCTCACCCCGCGACCGGCTACGATTTCGTTGATGCCGAAAATCGTCGAGACTCGCGCCGTCACGTACTGGTAGAGGGGAAACTCAAACGGAATCGACCACGGTTTCCCGAGGATGGGCGTCGAATAGTCGAGGCGGAAACCTTCCGATTTCATCGCGTGCGCGGTCACGATGGTTTGGGTCTGCCGAAATTCGTGGCCGGATAATCCAGGGATATGCCAGCCTTGCGTGACCCAGCGCAAATGCCACAGCCCCACCGCCAGCAGCAGTGCAATTGCCAGACAGGTTTGGAGGGCGGAGTAAGTTTTTGTCTTCGGCATGATTAGCGAATGCGCAGGTAATCCAGCAGACCCCAGTCTGCCGAGGAGTTAT
Organism: Opitutus sp.; assembly: GCA_036833235.1. Classification (GTDB taxonomy): domain Bacteria; phylum Verrucomicrobiota; class Verrucomicrobiia; order Opitutales; family Opitutaceae; genus Opitutus. Next base: position 988 of record DAITQE010000534.1, on the reverse strand, counting down.
TCCCCGGCCCGGGCAGCGCCCGGAACACCAGCGTTCCCTCGTTGTGGCCGTCGAGCGGGACGACCAATTCGCGGGGTTTGCGGTCGTTGAACGGCGCAAGCCAGTCCCAATGCAGCAACGCAGTCGGCTGGCCGGGCGCGCGAACCTCCAGAATGAAATACTCTCCGTCAAAATCCGGGCTTTTATACGCGTTCTGGTCCATGCGATAGCGGATCTCCACCCGCGTCGCACCGCGTGGAATCGCGAAATACAGCTCCGTCGGACTGTGGACAAACAACTGTTTCCCGCCGCCGAGTTGATAATATTTAACGCCGAAGGGAAACGATCCGCTGAGCGGGATGGGATCGAGCATGTTCATTTCCGCTGCGAGCGGAGTGCCTGCGATCGGCACGGGCTCTTTTACGTCCTGCAGCTTGCCTGGCGGCGCAATCCCAACCGTCCGCAGCCACGATGTGCCGGTGGCACCGAGGTCCGTTGCGCTTTCGGGAGGAGCGAGCATGACACCTTCAAATTGATGGCGGCCGAGGAGTGCTCGCATTTCCGCGAAACGACTTCGCTTGGCATAAACGCACGCGTGATCCTGCCACAAAAACAACGGCATGAGTTCCAGATCGAAATCCTTGCTTCGCTCTCTGATCCAGTCCGCGTGCCCTCGTGATTCATCCCAGAATATAACCAGCGGAACGCTTTCGTCCTTGAGCAAGGCGATGCCCCGCCTCACTGCGTCCGGATGAAAGAACATCTGGCTGTCCGGAATCATCAGCATTCGTCGCTCGGACCGGAAAGCCAGCTCCGAGCCCCAACTCGGCGCGTGCACCACCACGACTTCATTCGGGTTTATCAGCGCTCTGATGGCTTGCGTCAGTCCGGTTACGCCGTTGCTGGCGGACGTTTGGGTCTGATAGAAACCGCGATGATACGCCGTGAATTGGCCCGCCAAGACTGCGAGCAAGAGGAGCACCGCGAGCGCTTTGCCGCGGTACCAAGC
>DAITQE010000533.1:0-3489 GCA_036833235.1 Opitutus sp. | reverse complement strand
CCCGTATTGCCGGGTGTCCCGATCTTCGAAAACACCTCACCGCCGTGTTCGGCGATGTACTTCACGTGGCAGAGCGTCTCGACGTTGTTGACGATGGTCGGACACTGATAAACGCCGAGCACCGCAGGGAAGAACGGCGGCTTGATGCGGGGGTTCGCCCGCTTGCCTTCGAGCGATTCAATCAGTCCAGTCTCCTCGCCGCAGATGTAGGCGCCCGCGCCCCGATGGACAAAAATGTCGCAGGAGTAACCGGTGCCGAGAATGTTTTGGCCGACAAAGTTGTGATCGCGCGCCTCTTGAATCGCCTTCTCGAGAATTCGCGCGCCGTGAGGAAATTCGCCGCGGATGTAGATGTACGCCTGCTTCACGTTATTCGCGAAACAGGAGATCATAGTGCCTTCGATCAGCTGATGCGGATCTTGGTGAATGATGTAGCGATCCTTGAACGTACCGGGCTCCGACTCGTCAGCGTTGACGATCAGGTAAATCGGCTTGCCACTCTTGCGATCGACCAAACCCCATTTGACGCCACAGGGAAAACCCGCGCCGCCACGACCGCGTAGACCGGATTTCTTGACCTCATCGATGAGCTCCTGCGGCGGACGCGTCACGGCCTTCTTGAACACGTCGTAGCCTCCATTGCGGAGATAACATGCAATGTCGTTGGTGTAGCCGGGTTCGTCGATGTGACGAAAAATGATGCGGCGTTGTTCGGGGGCGGGCATTGTGGAATTTTCGATTCGCGATTGCCGATTTTCGATTGGCTCAGCGCCGCTTCGCCGCTTCGGCTTTGATTTGATCGCTGAGCGCCTTGGCTTTTGCGCAATCAACCTTCTCGTGAAGATCGTCATCGATCAGAACAACGGGCGCGGTACCGCAACTGGCGAGGCACTCGACAAACTCGACCGTCACTTCGCCGTCGGGCGAGATTTCACCGGCGTGCGTGTTGAACTGTTTCTCGAACTCGGCGCAGGTTTTGTAGCCGCCCATGAGCGCACACGAAAGCGTGCGGCACACCTTGATGTGACGACGCCCAATCGGCTTCTGCCGAAACATCGGATAAAACGTCACGACGTCATAAACATTGATCGGCTGAACCTCCAACTTCGTCGCGATCCACTCGTGCGCTTCCTGTGGAATGTAACCGACGTCCTCCTGAATCAAGTGCAGCAGTGGCAGTGTGGCGCTCCGTTTCGTCGGGTAATGCGTGATTACCTCGTCGATGCGTTGGAGAGTTTCGGGCTTGAGGTTCATCAGACGAAAGAGGAGTTGCCCACGGAACACACGGAAATCACGGAAGCACCGATCCGATGGGTTTTCATTTCTGTGTTTTCCGTATGTTCCGTGAACAAAAAAATCATCGATCGCATTCCCCCATGACGAAATCCAGGGAGCCGAGGACGGCGACCACGTCGGAAATCAAAATTCCGGTACAGATCTTGGGCACGATCGAAAGGTTGCAAAACGAAGGGGAACGAATCTTGAGCCGCCACGGCACGCCGCCGCCTTTGCTCACAACGTAAAAGCCGAGAATTCCCTTGGGGTTTTCCGCCTCGAAATAAACTTCGCCGGCCGGCATCTGCGGACCTTCCGTCACGAGCATGAAGTTCTGAATCAGCTCTTCCATCGACGACAGAATTTTGTCCTTCGGTGGCGCGAAAATCTTCTTCGCATCTTTCGCGTACCAATCTCCCGCGGGGAAATTTTTGATCACCTGACGGATGATGCGGACCGATTGGCGCATTTCCTCTCCGCGCACCAAATAGCGATCGTAGGCGTCGCCTTTGGTGCCAACCGGCACGTCAAAATCGTACTGCTCGTATCCAGAATATGGTTTATCTTTCCGTAGATCGAGCGGCACGCCCGACCCTCGCAAATTTGGGCCCGTGATCCCGTACGCAATCGCGTCTTCGTTCGTGATCACGCCCACGCCGACAGTACGATCGGTGAAGATTTTATTCCGCGTCAACAACGCGAGAATCTCCTCGAGCGCGGGCGAAAACTTGTCGCAGAACGTACCAACGTTCTCGAGCCACCCGTCCGGCACATCGCGGGTCACACCGCCAATGCGTGTGTAGCTCGTGGTGAACCGCGCGCCGGTCAAATCTTCGAAAAGCTTGTAGAGAAATTCGCGCTGGTTGAGCGAGAGGACGAGCACCGTCCACGCACCGACATCGAGGCCGAACGCGCCAAGGCCCATCAGATGCGACGAAATGCGCGCCATCTCCGCGGTAATTACTCGAATAGCCTGGCAACGCGGCGGAACCTGCAGACCGGCAAGTTTCTCGACGGCGATCGCGTACGCCATGTTGTTGGCCAGCGGCGCGAGATAATCCAACCGGTCCGTGTAAGGCACGAACTGGTTGTAGGTCATGTTCTCGGCGATCTTTTCGTCACCGCGATGAAGATACCCGATGACCGGATCGCACTTCGTCAGGATCTCACCACTGAGTTCCATCTGAATCCGGAGCACGCCGTGCGTCGAGGGATGCGACGGCCCCATGGAGAGCGACATCTTGTCGCCGGGAAACTCCTGGTCGTCGTCAGCTACCGGCTGCGCGAGCGCGCTCGCGGTTTTCGCTGCACTCTCAGGGACTGTAAATTCGGTCGGCATCGAATTAGAAGGTCTGCCCGCCAATTACGCGAATCTGCGCGAATGCACTCATCGAGCTGTGGTTTGAATTCGGGTTCATTGGCGTGATTTGCAGGCGTTCACTTCCGCGGCTTTTCCTCGCGTTCATTCCAGCTTTCGTCCTTCGCCCGCGGTTCAGCCTCAGTGAGATTGATCTCTCCTGGCGATGTCACGAAAGGTCCGCCCATCATCGGTGCGGCGATCACTGGCGTGTTCGTTTCCTCTGAAATCTCAATATCCGGCAGAGCGGTTTCCACGCCAGCCAATGGAAATTCTTTTCGCAACGGGAAGCCGGGATAACCATCCCACATCAGAATGCGGCGGAGGTCCGGATGGTCGACGAACTTGATCCCGAACATGTCGTAGCATTCGCGCTCGTGCCAGTTGGCGCCCGGCCAGAGCGGCACGATCGTGGGCGCCGTCGGCTCCGTGTCGTTGGCACAGTTCGTGGCGACGCGGAGGTACTCGTGCTGCGTGGTGGAGAATAGATGATACACGACCGTGAAACGCGGCGTAACGCCCTCCGCCCAGTCGATCGCGGTGAGATCCGCTAGAAAATCATACGAGAATTCATCACGCAGCATCTTGAGCACCGCGACGACATCGGCGACGGGAACATTGATCGCAGGATGATCGAGGCTGGCGCGGTCGGTCACCTGCGGGAATCGTCCCTTGAGGGTGGCGGTGGCGTCGATGGGAGCGGTCATGCGGTTGCGTGCAAGAAAAGGCGAGAGCCGGAATTAGGCCGAAACTTTGAAAAGGTTGGAGGCGGAGCGCTCCATTTTAATCTTTGCCTGTAATTTGATCAGCGCGTCGAGAATCGCTTCCGGCCGGGGCGGGCATCCGCTGATGTATAC
>DAITQE010000532.1:0-3489 GCA_036833235.1 Opitutus sp. | reverse complement strand
GAGAAGGAAAGAGTGCAGTGCAGCGGCCGATGCGAGTCGAAGCCGGAATCGCCGGCGCAATGCGGCCTGAATCGTTTGCCGGGTGGACGCCCAGTCGCATTCGCCCCGGGCAAACGCGATCAAGGGATCGAGCGCGATCTCGGCACTTTGAAAAGCCATTGCCATGCCGTGTCCGGTAAAAGGCGGGATCATCGCGCACGCGTCGCCGAGTCGGATTTCGTCGGAGGTTGCTACGCTGCGGTCAAACTCAACTCCGGCCACGGCGCAAAAAGATGCTTCATCAACATCGGCAGCGCGGACTCGCGTTGCGAGAGCGCCAAGACCCGCGGCTTCGATATACGCGGCGAGAAGATCAACGCCTTTCTCCGAAAGGAGCCGCCGCTGGAACAAACCGCAAATGTTGACGCGGTTCTCCTCGATTCGGGCGAGTCCGATGTACGCGCCGTCTCCCAGATGTAGTTCCAAATCGCGGTCGAGGACCAGATCGAGAGCGTGGATTTTCAGCCCGAGCCAGGAGGAGCGTGCCCGGCGGCGTCCGGTCGCAAAGATTCGGCCGGGAGCATCCGCGAGGAGGTCGCTGCGCGTGCCGGAGTGCAATTCTCCGCCCGCTGAAACAAATGCATCGGCGAGGCGTGCATCCAAAATGTAACGACTGAGGCTGGTTGCTGGGCTTGGGAGACGATGGTGGCGGACGGCATGATCGCGGGAAAACCAGGCGACGTCGCGGTTCAAGGCGGCGTCCGCGAGCAGGGGGTCCAAGCCAAGTCGCGCGCGCGTCGCGGTGGACAACCCCGTGATGAACTCGCCACAGACACGATGTCGTGGATACGTGCCGGCTTCCGTCAACGAAACGGCGATGTTTGCCCGGCGCAGCGCCAACCCGAGCGATAGCCCGGCGAGTCCTCCGCCGATAATCTCGATCGAATGGTTCGAGCTCATCCGTGCCGGACAGCAATCAGGTGGTATGCCCCTCGCGCTGTGGTTGAACAACGGATATTCCACGTTTTCGGATCAAGTCCTAATCCGCGCGGGAGTTCCAGTCCGATGAAGCCGGCATCGATGCTGACGTGCGCGTCATGCATGCTGATGTGGTTCGCTCCAAACAACGGCCCGAGGACGCGGTAGGACACCTGCGAAAGCCGGCGCCGGGTGGGTTCGCAGGCGATAATTACCCGGGCGGTCGATTTGATCATTGTGCCGATCGTCGCGAGTTCGTCGTCGCGGAACTGGTGAAAGATCAGGTTGCCGATCACCACGGGGTATTCGTGATAATGGCTGAAGGTGCGCAGATCCGATTGATGCCACCGTCGAGCCGATGACCAGTCCTCGGGCTGCGGCCAAAGATCGAGCGCGTCGACAGCCAGACCAAGAGCCCGCAATCGGAGGCTGAGTTCGCCGAGGCCGGCGCCAAGTTCCAGGATCGATTCTCCGGGCCGGACGCGGCTCGGGAGCGTCTCAGTCAACCAACGATGGTTTCCCATCAGACAATTGGTGAGGCGAAGATCCCGACGATTATGAAGAGCGTCAGGATGCTGCGGCGGAAGCGAGTCGAGCAGCTCGGGCTGAATCGTGCGCGGCATGGGTGAGACGAAGATTGCCCGGCCTTGGCGAGATGTCCACAGTACCAGACGTTTTCCATGAACGAATCACCGAGTCCCGTAGATCTGATCGCCCGCGCCGCGGAACAATTCCCGTATCGTCCGTCATGGGACGAATATTTCATGGCGACCGCTGTGTTGCTCTCCACGCGTTCGAATTGCGAGCGACTTCACGTGGGCTGTGTGATCGTGACGGGCGGCGCTCGCAAGAATCGGATCGTTGCCGCGGGCTACAACGGATTTCTTCCTGGCAGCCCGCACACCTCACGTCTTCGCGATGGTCATGAGCAGGCGACCGTTCATGCCGAGCAGAATGCGATCGCTGATGCGGCGCGGCGCGGCAGTTCCGTGGAAGGCTGCGTCGCGTACGTGACCCATTACGTCTGCATCAACTGCGCGAAGATTCTTGCTTCGGCCGGCATCGCCGAGATCCGGTACCGTCAGGATTACAACAACGACCCGCTGGTGGCGCCGCTGCTGGCGGAAGCGGGCGTGAAAATTCTCCAACTTTGAAACGAACCGGGCGGTTTGCGGTCAACCCGCTGCAGCCCACTTTTGCCGCAATGCGTGAACGCACCCAGGTCAGTAAGGAAAGTCTCGCCGGTTCGCTGCTGTTGGCGCATCCGGGATTGCGCGACCCAAATTTCCGGCGCTCGGTCGTGCTGATGTCGGTTCACAACGCGGAAGGCGCGATGGGCGTGGTGCTGAACCGCCCGCTTGGGCAGCGCCTCGGTGAACTCAACGGAGAATTCGCGCTCGGAGCGCTCGCGAGTGTCCCGCTTTTTTCCGGAGGGCCGGTGCAAACGGAGCAGCTGTTATTGGTTGCCTGGCAACCGCAAGAGGACGGCTTTCGTCTTCATTTCGGCGTCGAGCCGGACCGCGCGTCGCAGTTGCTGACGGAGGAGGGGACGCAGTTGCGGGCGTTTCTTGGTTACAGCGGCTGGGGTGGGGGGCAGCTGGAAAAGGAGTTGAAGGCAAATACATGGATCGTGACGGACGTTCCGGCGGGGTTGTTGAAGCAGCCGCAGGACAACGGTCTGTGGCGTACGGTCTTGAGCGCGTTGGGCGAAGAGTGGCGGTTACTCGCCGACGAGCCGGAGGACACAAGTCTGAATTGAGAGGTTATGGGAGTGGCATGGACGTCCCGGCCATATTCTGGCGCCGCTTCGTGACGTCCATGGGCAAGATGCCCATGTCACTTCCAATGCCGACGATTCGCAGACGCGTCTATGCGAGCCTCGGGAAGGGAGCCCAGTTTCGCGCCGAGATTTCGGTTGTTGACAGAGGATGACGCGGTCTCTGTTTTGACCTCTTTTATGAAAGTTGTTTCCTCCATTAAGTCGGCCAAGAAGCGCCACCCGGCCTGTCAGGTCGTGCGTCGCAAAGGCAAGATCTACGTCATCAACAAAGTCGAGCCGCGTTACAAAGCGCGTCAGGGCTGATCAACCCATTTACCTGCCGTGAAAGCCGAAGGCCATCCCTCTCTCAACAACGTCTGCTTCCTGGATATTGGAACCGGCAGGCGCTTTCTCACCAAGTCCACCATGAAGTCGGCTCGCAAGGAGTCGATCGACGGTGTCGAGTATTTCATCGTCGCGCGCGACGTGACCATGGATTCGCATCCTGCCTATACGGGTGAGAAGCGTCTCGTGGATACGGCTGGCCGCGTCGAGAAGTTCACCTCGAAGTTCAAGCGCAGCGCCAAGAAGTAAGCGGCTGCGACCCATATCGTTTTCAAAAGCCCTCCGGCGACGGAGGGCTTTTTTTGTGCCCACGGAACACACGGATGACACGGAAATCGAAGAGGTCGGTGCCGATCGAGAGACGGACTTCAATTCGGGCGCATCTGTGAGTTGTCGGTGGCGGTCGGCCATCGTAGCGCGGGCATCTT
>DAITQE010000531.1:0-3492 GCA_036833235.1 Opitutus sp. | reverse complement strand
TGAGTATCGCGGCTACGACTCAGCGGGCATCTGCATTCTTCAGGGGCGCAAGCTCGATGTCGCCAAAAAGATCGGCCGCGTGGAGAATCTCGTCAAGGAAACCGCCCTCCGCCACTTCACCGGTTCGACTGGCATCGGCCATACCCGTTGGGCGACTCACGGCGGCGTGACCGATGCGAACGCTCACCCGCACGTCAGCAGCGATGGCAAATTCGCGCTGATTCATAACGGCGTCATCGAGAATTACTCGAAGATCAAAGCCTTCCTCCTGACGAAAGGTTATACCTTTCAGTCGGAGACCGACACCGAAGTTTTCTGTAATCTGATTGCATACCATTACGCCAAAGAACCGACCGATCTGAACGGTCACAGCCGGTTCCTGGAAAGTGTACGCAAGACTCTTCACCACGTTGAGGGCACCTACGGTATCGCCGTGCTCTGTGTTGATTTTCCGGCCGAAATGGTCGCGGCTCGAAAAGCGTCTCCGTTGATCCTTGGTGTGGGTGACGGCGAATATATTCTCGCCTCCGACGCCTCAGCGCTGATCAGCCGAACGCAGAATGTCGTTTACCTGAAAGACGGCGAACTCGTCCACCTGACGCAGGGTTCGTTTTCAATTTCCACGCTCGATCAAGCCGACGTGTCGCCCGTGATGGACAAGATCACGTGGTCGATCGCCGACGCCGACATGGGCACGTATGCCCATTTCATGGAAAAAGAAATTTTCGAGCAGCCGCTGGCGCTCGAGAACGCGATGCGCGGACGTTTTTCTGCCGATGGCAGCACGGCTCAATTCGGCGGACTCAACGTGAGCCCGGCCGAATTTCGCCAGATCGATCGGCTGATGTTCTGCGCCTGTGGCACCGCCTGGCACGCTTGTCTCGTTACGGAACATTTGATCGAGCGTTTCGCGCGTGTGCCAGTGGAAGTCGATTACGCGTCCGAATTCCGCTACCGCAATTCTCCACTCGGGTCCGACACCTTGTTCTTCGTGATGAGCCAGTCCGGCGAAACGATCGACACCCTCGCCGCGCTTCGAGAAGCCAAACGCAAAGGTCACCGTGCACTCGCGATCAGCAACGTCGTAGGTTCGAGCATCGCTCGAGAAGCCGACGGTGGTATTTACCAGCACGTTGGTCCGGAGATCGGCGTTGCTTCGACCAAGGCGTTTACCTCGCAACTTCTGATCGGTGCGATGATGGCGCTCTACATTGCCCGCATGCGGGACATGAGCTTTTCAGACGGCGTCCAATATGTGGAAGCGCTCAAAGGCGCGCCGGATCTGGTCCGGAAAGTCTTGGATCAGGCGCCCCATATCCGCCGGATCGCGAAGCGCTTTGCCCAAGCGTCGGACATGCTCTTTCTCGGACGCCTCTCGCTGTTCCCCATCGCACTTGAAGGCGCGCTCAAGCTGAAGGAAATTTCGTATATCCACGCCGAGGGCTACCCCGCGGCTGAGATGAAACACGGTCCGATCGCGCTGATCAGCGAGAAATGCCCGAGCGTGTTCTTCGCGCCCACGAGCGAGATTTTCAACAAGATCGTTTCCTCGATGCAGGAGATCAAAGCGCGCAATGGCGAAGTTGTCGCAATTATCACCGAAGGCGCAGAGCTTCCGCCGGGCCTGGCCGACGAAGTGATTTACCTTCCTGCGTGCCACGAAGCCGTGCTGCCGATTATCGCTTCGATTCCCGTGCAACTGCTCAGCTATTATATAGCGGTGGAACGCGGCTGCGATGTCGACAAGCCACGTAATCTGGCGAAATCGGTGACGGTCGAATAGGATTTTGCGGCGCAAAATCCTAGAATTAGGTTTTCGCACCGCGAAAACCTGCGCATAAGCCCACCTTGCCGATGAACATCCAGCCGAGCAGGGAAGCCTTCGTACATCTCGCCGCACAGGGAAATGTAATTCCCGTTTGTGCAGACTTGATGGCTGACTTCGAGACGCCCGTGTCGGCTTACGCCAAACTCAAAGCCTCCGGCCCAGCGTACCTGCTCGAGTCCGTCGAAGGCGGCGAAAACCTTTCACGTTACAGTTTCATCGGTTGCCGGCCGCGGAAGGTCTTTATTTGCGGAAGCGAAACCACTGAGATCCGGACCGTCGGTCAGCCAACTCAAATCGTTGCCACCCCCGCAGACCCGCTAAAATTAATCGAAGCAGAGATGCACGGGTATAGGCCGGTCTCGTTGCCGGGACTCCCGCGATTCACTGGTGGCGCGGTGGGATTCGTCGGTTACGAATACGTCACGCGAATCGAGCCGTCGGTGCCATCAGCGAAAACGGACGAACTTGGCGTGCCGCTGCTCTATTTTATTTTATCGGATTCATTGCTGATTTTCGATCGCGCCAAGCAGACGCTGCGTCTCTGCGTTAACGCGCACGTCAAATCAGATCCGAACGGGGCCTATGATTACGCCGTGGCCGAACTCAATCATCTGTATGCGTTGCTCAAAGAGCCGCGCGAAATTGCTCCGGCTCCGCTCATCGAGCCGGCTCACATTATTGTCCCGCAAGGCAATTTTACGCGCGAGCGCTTCGAACAAGCCGTCGTCGACGGACAGGAGTTCATTCGCGCCGGCGATATTATCCAGTTCGTCCCCTCGCAGCGGTTTTCACGCGATTTCACGAAGTCGCCTCTCGATCTTTACCGTGCGCTTCGGACGGTTAATCCGTCCCCTTATATGTTCATCCTTGAGGCGGAGGAGTTTTCCATCGTGGGGGCTTCCCCTGAAGTCCACGTGCGGCTGACTGATGGTCGGGTGGAAATCCGTCCCATTGCTGGTACTCGAAAACGCGGCGCGACCCCGGCCGAAGATCTCGCTCTCGAGAAAGAGCTGTTGGCTGATGCCAAGGAACGCGCCGAACATCTCATGCTGGTGGATCTTGCACGCAACGACATCGGGCGCGTTTGCCGGTATGGATCGATCCGCGTACCCGAGTTCATGATCGTCGAGCGCTACTCTCACGTGATGCACATCGTTTCCCAGGTGGAAGGCGACATCGCGCCGGGCCGCACCGCATACGATTTAATGCGAGCCACATTCCCGGCGGGCACGGTGACGGGTGCGCCAAAGATCAGGGCGATGCAGATCATCGCCGAGTACGAGCCGACCCAACGAGGTTTCTATGCAGGCGCTTTGGGATATTTTGGCTACGACGGAAACATGGACACGTGCATCATGCTCCGAACCGCTCTCCTAAAGGATGGCAAAATCCATATCCAGTCTGGGGCCGGGATAGTTGCGGATTCCATCCCTGCGTCCGAATATCAAGAAACGATCAGCAAAGCGTCTGCGCTTTTTAAAGCGGTTACGATGGCTGAGAGCTTCTGAGGAATTTTCGGACCAGCAGCGTCTGTCTGGTGGCGAACTCCGCCTGAACCCGAAGCGATTGGGCCATCGTGTCCCGTGCGCGTCGGGCGAGCGCGCCAAATCTCGCCCTCGTCAGAATGATTTTCTGCAACCTTTAGAGGTAACCGAGCGTAGAAC
>DAITQE010000530.1:0-3500 GCA_036833235.1 Opitutus sp. | reverse complement strand
GGTGTAGTGCGTGGCGGGCTTCACCGGAATGCCCCAATAACCGTTGTTCGCGACACCGCCATTACCGCCGGAGAGCGTGAGCCGGAGATTGACCGGCAGCGCGGCGTTGACCGGATCCGTGCGGTTGGTCACAGCTTGGGCCGAACCGACGATCGACCAATGCGGCGGAACGACGCCGAGCGGCGGCTTCGGATCGCGGCCCGGCAACGGATCCTGAAACGTGCGATTGCGGATAAGCTCGGCGAAGAGACCGCCATCATAGCTGTAGTTGATCTCCTCGGTCATCAGGCCGTAGAAACTTGCCGGGATCGCGGGACCCGAATCGCCAAGCTTGATTTCGAGTTTGGCCGGCGCGGCCAAACTCACGGTTGCAGTAAGGACGAGGCAACTGGCGGCTTGAAGCAGCGCTTTGATTCCGGGGATTTTCATTTTTTAAATGGAGTGAAAGTTGTTGGGGCAAGAGGCACCGCGGAGACGGAGCGGACGCACGAGGGTCATTTGGAAGGAGGCGTTGACACCAGACCGTCGCGCCGGAGCAGGCGCACGTCAAAGACGCCGCCCGCCCGCCCCTTTTTCGCGACGAACCGAATCGTCACGCGTCCATCCGGCGCGGACGCAACGACCGCAGCGGGAATCTCGTAACGCTTCTCCACGAACTCGCCGATCTTCTCGCCCACGAGTTTTTGGGTCGCGATGACGGTGCCGTTGGCGAGGATGTCAAACTGTCGTCCGGCGTCGGAGCCCGAATAGGTGACCGAGAGAATCACGTTCTTTTCGCCGTGCGGGTTGAAGGTGTACTGAAAATCCCGGCCATGGCGCCAGTGCCGGCCGTTGTAGAGGCCGCTGTCGGTGTCTACGCCTTGGAAAGCGTGCTCGACTTCCGGCTGCTGTTCGCCCGGCGCGACCCAGTCGAGCGTGACCGCTTCGCGCGCGGCACGAGCGCGTTCAGCCGCCGCCAGCTGTGCCCTGCGCGCGGCGATTCCTTCGCGCGTAGTGGCTTCCCAATACATCTGATAACGGGAGTCTTGCAGGCGGAAGAAAGGGACCAGTGAAAGGCCGTGCGATGCCGGCGGTTCGACCACATCGATGAGCCGGAAATGCAGCGGACCAGCCGCCCGATCGGCGACGACTTTGGAAGGAATCATGTCAGCGGTGGTCAGCAGCGCGGGCACTTTGTCGAGCGGTACTTCCGGTCCGGAAGCCACGTGCGCCATTCGCGAATCGTCCGCGCGTAGTCCGATCATGTTCTCAGTGCCGGCAGGATGAGCCAGCACGATGGGGCCGTGCAGGATTGCATACCAGGGCGAGCCGTCTGGCAGACCTTCCACATAAGTGTGCATTGGCATCGTGATCTCCACCTTGTCGCCGTCCTTCCATTCGCGATGCACCGCGACGTACGACGAAGGTGCCGTCGTGACAGGAACCGGAGCACCGTTGATTTTCACGGCGAAGGCACCGGGCGCGACCCAGCCCGGTTCGCGCAGGTTAAGCGTGAAGGTTTTCGGCTGAGCGAGCTTCAGCGTGAGCCGGCTGCTTTCTTCGTCGGGAAAGGCAGTCTCTTGTCGCAACGTGAGACCGAGCTGGGAGTCCTTCAGCTCGGACGCGATGAAGAGGTTGACGTAAATTCCGTCCCGGGCGCGCGCGTAGATGAACTGGCCGTATTTCCCCGGATTCTCCATGCCGGTGCCGACGCAGCACCAAAAGCCTTCGCCCGGTACCGAATAGACGCGGTAGTGATCGGGGCGGATCGGTGTGAAATAAACATAACCCGGATGCGTGGGATTGATGGAGGCGAGGATGTGGTTGTAGAGCGCACGCTCGTAGTAATCGGCGTACGCGGCGCTCGGGGCACTGGCGAAGAGCCCCTCGGTGAGACGGAGCATGTTGTAGGTGTTGCACGTCTCGGGACCCTCCCGATGCATCAGCATCCCGTGAAAATCGTGGGGGTCGTTAAAATGCTCGGACACGCTGTTTCCGCCAAAGACAACGGAGCGATGCTGCGTGACGGTTTCCCAAAAGAAGCGCGCGCCAGAGTCGTCCGCTTTGTTGCCGGTCAACGTGGCGATGCGCTCAAGGCCGACGACTTTCGGGATCTGGGTGTTCGCGTGTTTACCGGTGAGCTGATCTTCCTGGTGAATGAGCGGATCGAGGATCGCGTGATGATTGAATCGCTCCGCGGTCTTTAGATATTTCTGGTCGCCGGTGATCGCGTAGATATCCGCCAGTACCTCGTTCATGCCGCCGTGCTCCTGGTTGAGCATCTGCTGCATTTGTTCGTCACTCAGTTCAGAAGTGAGATTGACGCACCAGTCGCCGAGGTGCACGAGGACGTCGCGCGCCTGGGTGTTTCCGACTTCAAGATAGGCGTCGCGAAGTCCGGCAAAGGTTTTGTGGAGGTTATACCACGGAACCCATTTGCGATTGATCGCCTGAATGTCGCCGCCGGCGATCGCCGTCCACAACGCGCGGCTGCCAGGCACGCCGCCGACGTACCCGCCGCCGAACGCTTTTTGGCATGTCTGCAATTCGCCCACCATGTAGTCGAGACGCTGACGGAGTTGCGCATCCGGCGTGTCTTCTCCGGAGGCAATCATGTTTGAAAGCGCCGAGAGATAATGGCCGGCCGTATGTCCGTCCAACCCGTCGCTCTCCCAGTTGCCATAAGGCTGGGCCTTGAGCGGTAGTCCTGCCTCGCGCCGAAACGGAGCGAGCAAACGGTCCGGCTCGAGCGCCAGGATGTAGTCACGATTCGCTTTGACCGCCGGGAAGAAGGGGCCCTCCTCCAACAATCGGACCGAATCCAGTGGGAAGATTTTCGCCGGCGTATCGGGAATGATCGCGGGAGCCAGAGCAGCCCCCATCGCGGTCACGGTCAACAGGACCGACGCTAACGACGACGCTGTGACGGCATAGCGGATGCGAATTCGGTTGGAGGGGATGACGATTGAAAACTTCATGGGGTGAATTCGGATGGCGGGGGTTTCAGCGGTCGAAGGTCACTTCCACTGGAGCGCCGGTGTAAACGATGGTTTTCGGGGAGGTGGAATCGTTGTCATGTGGCCCGGCGACAACCACGGTAAGCTTCCGATCCGTGACCATGCCGGGGAATGAGCCCTGACGGGCGCCAATGCTCAGTGTCTTCGTGGCGTCGTGCCACACGAGATCGTAGGTCGCGCGGCGACCTTTTTCGTAGTCGTACGTCTCGCCGTCGTCGTCGTAGAGCGTGAACGTTGCATCCGCGCCGGGGTAAATGCGAATCGTGTACGGCGCATCGGGCTGCTCGGTCACGTAATGAATTGCCGGGCCCATCGTCACGATCGAGCCGGCGCGGACGTAGACCGGCAGCGTGTCAAGCGGGCAGTCCTTTTTCACGGTTTGGCCGCCGGTGAAGCGTTCGTTCGTCTGGAAATCATACCAGTCCGCCCCGGCCGGAAGGTACGTTTTCATCGTGTTGTCGAGTTTCTTCTTGGTATTCGCGAGCGCACGACGCTCGGTTGGCG
>DAITQE010000529.1:0-3517 GCA_036833235.1 Opitutus sp. | reverse complement strand
ACCAGACGTCGAATTCGACCGTCGACGTCAGTTCACCTGCGTCACGCGCGAATCGTTTTTCAACCGGCTTTTTAAAATCGCCGCGAGATTCGTCTCTTCGGGCAGTGCGTTCTTCGGCTCGAACGTCTTCAGCGCCTGCAGCGCTTCCTCTTTGCGATCAAGGTCCGCCAGCACAGCGGCTCGCAAAAGCAATACAGGAACAATCGGCGACTTCTCTTTCCCGACTTCTTCCAAAAGATCCCAAGCCTCGCGCGCACGGCGTTGTTTCCAAAGCGCAAACGCATAAACCAGCCGCTTTTCCACATCGGTCGGCGCACTCTGATACGCCTCCTGCGCGGTGACATAGGCCCGAGCCAGATCGATTCCGCTCAGCATGCTGTAATACGCCAAATAACAGCGTTGCGCCTGATCATCTGGATGCGCCGAGAGGTACGAGTTGAGAACGCTTACGAGTTCCCCGGTGCGCCCAGCTCGCCGATAAAAATCTATCAATTCTGTGAATACAGATTGGTTCGCCGGATCGGTGTCATATAGCCGCGCCAGCACACCGATTTGTTCGCTGCGCCAGCCCCAGGCCGTTGCCAGCGCTTCGAGATCTTGCAGCTTTTTCGGGTCTCCCGCCGCGCTGCCAAGAGCCGTGCGCCAATAAGAACTCGAACTGGTTATATCATCGCGGCGCCGAGCCGCGTAAGCCGTCAACGCCAGACGGAGATGTTCATGCTCGCCCCACGTCCCTTTGTGTAACTCCGTCATGAACGCGGTCAGGTCCCCCATCGCGAGGAGAGAATCGCTGGTCTGCATTTCAACCGTCGCGTTTGCGCGAACCTTCTCCGGGAGCGCATGCAGCCAGCCTTTGCTTCGGTCAATCTCACCTCGGCTGTTCAGCGCCAACAAGAGCTGATCCTGGCCTTTCTGGCCTTTCAGCCGCGCGATGTCGGACACCGTCTGCGTGACGAGACGTCGTTCCTCGGGAAGAAACCCCGCTGACTTCAGGCCCGTGAGCAAGTCCGCGGCGCCCGACGCATCTCCAATCGCCGCGCGGAAAACCGCCCGAAACATCACCCGCTCAGGCACACTCAGCGCCACTGGCCGAAGCGTCTCCAACAACGCCAGCGCCTCAGCCGGTTTGTTTTGTTTGTACAACGCGAACGCCTGGGTCGTCACGTAGTACGGATTGTCCGGCGCCGCTTCATAGTTCATCCGCGCGAACTCGTAGGCTTTCGACAAATTCGCATCGAGGAGCAGGCTCGAATAGGCAAAATTATTTCGGATCATCGGGTCGTCCGCCGAGAACTCCACGAGCCGCGCGAAGATTCGATTCAGATTTGCGGTGTGACCTTGTGAACGTTCCCACGCGAGCAATTGCCGGCTGATCGTTTCGTTGCGCGGCATCAGCGCGAACAGCTTCCAGACCAGATCATATTGCTCGGTCTGCCATCCCCATCGCGCCACCAACGCGAGGAGTTCCGAGGTGCTCTTCACGCTGTCTCCCGCTTGGATCACCGCGAGTCGCCACGAACTTCCGGCTTCCGCCACCCGCCCATTTTTCCGCGCCGAATACGCGGTGAACGCATGGCGCATGAACTCGCGTTGCTTCCAATGCGAGTTGGCCAGGATTTGATCCAGCCGGGCCCATTCATTCCATTCGAGAAACGCTGCGGCGATCGCCTCCTGCACCTTGGGATTTGCCCGCACCTCTTCTGTTAGCGAATCGAACCACTTGCGGGCTTCGACGCGCGGACCCGCCTTTCGAAAATAATCGGCCAGCGCCACCGCGCCCGCCGCATCTCCGACAAACGCAGTCTCCAACTCGTGACGATAGTCGTCTGCTCGGTCCGACCCGCTTTGCGTAAGTCCGGCGAGGATGAGCACGCGCTGCTCTCCGGTGAGATTAGGCGTGTGGCGCAGCAGCTCGGCCACTTCCAGCGCCCGCGTTCGATCATCCCGCGCGATGGCGTCTCTCTCCAACATCTCCAGTGCCCGCACCCGAAGCTCCGGCACGCGACTCAATGCCATGACGTCGTCGCGCAGCTTCCGGTTTTTTCCCTCCGGGTCCTCGCTGATTTCAATCGGCGCGAGATCAAGCCGGGCCGCATTATCATCGGGCCGCAAGCTCACCAGCGAATACAGATTTAATTTTGCCGTGATCGGCCGCCCCACCGCGAGATAGGTCTGCGCCGCCAGCGCGTGAAATTCCGCGTTTTGCTTTGCTTCGGGATTAATCGCTTCAATCGCATCGATGGCGTCGCGGTAGTCGCCAAACTTCAACGCCTCCCGAATCAGTTCCAGCTGGCTCGCGAGGGAATGATCGAGGCGCGCGACATTCTTTTGGTAATAAATCACCTCCGCGGTCCCCTTGCCTTTCGCCGCCGCCGCCGCGAGCCGCCAGTGCTCGATACTGCGCTGATTCTTCCGCAAAACCTGCCGCGCGGTCAGCAACGCGTTATCGTAATCGCCCTCGGCCATGAACGCTCGAGCCATGCGCGCCAGCTTCGTCTCCCGCCAATTTCGATACGCAGGCAACGCATAGTGGCGTGCTCCAAAATATCCACCGGGCAGCGCCACGAGCAGAACAACCGCGATGATCAAAAACCGACGAAAGCCGGACCGGGAAGAAGATTTCATGAGCCGGATCGCCGCGCGGTGGCGACGTGGGGTAAAGGTGTCATTGAAATTATTTCCTGCAAAGTCGACTGCAGGATCTGGCGCGCTTCCACCGCATCGAGCGGGCCGGTTACGGCCACTCCGAGCACACGCTGGCCGAGGTTGCGCTCACCGCGCCAGACGGATCGCAACCGCTCCATCGAATTTGCCTGCCGGTAAACGATGCGCGAATCGTAGCTATCCTGGTTTTCTTCAAGGATGGCGTGGAAAACGTACACGTCGTGGCCGCCTTCATCGAAGAGGTAGGTCACAAACGGAATCGCCAACGCGCCGACTTGACAGACGAAGGGTCCCGTTTCGGAAACCAGCCGGAGACCGGTCGCGGGCAAACACACCGTGGGATAATGACTGCCCGCCAGAAATTTCGAGACGCGCCCCGGGAGCCACCGCAGATAATACATTTGCCAGCGAAAACCTTCGTCTGTTCGCCACGAAGCGAGGTGTCCCTCATTATATTTCAGCAACGCCAGCGAGCGTTCGCCCAATCCCGTTTCGTGAAAATCCGGACGATCCTGCGGCCAGTGCACATCCCACGCCACGGCTGGCGGAGCAAGTCGTTCGTGATAGGCGTACCACGCCGCGGTAGCCGTCTCGCTGAGTCCCAGCCACGCGATGCCGGCGATCGCGAACCACAGAGGAAACGGTGCACGGACCGCGGGCGGCGCGACCGTGGGCTGCGGTTCTGGGTTCGCGCGCCGACGATGAAATACCTCGGCAAGCAACCACAGCGCCACAAGGCAGAGAATCATCGTCACATTCCCAACGGTGTCGTGCCATTTCTCCATCGTCCCTTCGCCATACGCGCCCCCGAGATAGGTGAGCCCGAGCGTCCGTCCGAAGTTCAGGACAAACG
>DAITQE010000528.1:0-3536 GCA_036833235.1 Opitutus sp. | reverse complement strand
GCACATAGGCGTGCTGGTCGGTCGAGCCTTTATTGCCGTAAACAGCGATGCCTTGGTTCACGACCCGCCCTTGCAGATCGAACTCCTTGCCCAGCGATTCCATGACAAGTTGCTGCAAGTAGCGGGAGAAGAGGAGCAGGCGATCTTTGTAGGGCAGCACCACCATGTCTTTCGCGCCGCGGCCATCGGTCGCGAAATACCACATCAGCGCGAGCAAGGCAGCCGGGTTCTGCGCCGTATTCGGGAAACGGGTAACATCGTCCATGGCAGCGGCGCCATCGAGCATCGCCTGAATGTCGATGCCTTGAAGCGCAGCGGGGAGCAGGCCGACGGCGCTGAGTTCGCTCGTGCGTCCGCCAACCCAGTCCCACATCGCGAAGCGTGCGAGCCAGCTTTCGTTTACCGCCGTTTGATCGAGTTTGGAGCCAACGCCGGTGACCGCGACGAAGTTTTTTGCGGGATCGAGGCCGGCCGCTTTGAACGCGGCCACAGCTTCGAGCATGCCGTTGCGCGTCTCAGCGGTGCCGCCGGATTTGGAGATAACAACGACGAGCGTTTTCGCGAGCTGGTTACGGAGTCCATCAAGCACATAGTCGATCCCGTCCGGATCCGTGTTGTCGAAGAATGAAACAGCAAGTTTGTCTTTCCTTGGCCGGCCGAGCGCATGCTGGACCAATTGCGGGCCGAGTGCCGAGCCGCCGATGCCGATGACGAGCAAATTTTTGAATTTGCCCTTGGGGCCGGCGATTTCACCGGAGTGGACTTTCGCGGCGAACGCCTTGATCGCGGCGAGCGTCGTGGAAATTTCGCTGGCAAGTTCAGGCGTTGGCGCGAGATGCGGGGCGCGCAACCAGTAGTGCCCGACCATGCGTTTCTCGTCGGGATTGGCGATCGCGCCGCCTTCGAGCGCGGCCATCGCGGTGAACGCTTCCTGTATTCGTGGCTCCATCGTCGTGAAGAAGTCGTCGGGAAACGGGATGCGACTGATGTCGAGCGAAACGCCGAGGTCAGCGTTGTGATAGAAATGGGTTTTAAAGCGATTCCAGTTCATAGAGGAAGGGAGTGCAGTAACAGGCGCACGGCAAAGGACGAAGCCGAAAAATCGCACAAGTCGAACGGCCGATCGCGAAGTTAACGCAGAGCGCGCGCGGACCCGCGTAATTTGAGGGCTGCGATGTCGCAGCAGGACCATTGCTCATCAGAGTGCGTGAAAACTCAGAGCTTGGTGTAGGTAGCGCGCTCGCCGCGTTACGTTCGCGATGCGGACCTGTTGTGCGGCAAGCGCGCAACCTACAATTCAATCCTCAACAGGTGTCGCTGAGAATGTGGGATGACGTGAAATGGCTGTAGTTCTCCGCAGAATGCGAGCCGCTTGGCGCGATTTCGGCTGTATCGTCGAAGCGATCCGATGAACGAAATCACCGAAAATAATCAGCAACCTTCGTCGAAGCCGATCTCGGTGGGCTTGAGTTGCTGGCTATGGGATTGGAGCCGGGCGCAGACGATCGTTCAACTCGCTCATCGCACGGGCGTGACGCTGCAATTGACTCAACACATCCACGGCCTGCGCCGCGAAATCGAGTGCACCGTCTGGGGCGACAACGTCGACCGATTCATCGGCGAGTTTGGCCGGCGCTGTTGACTAGCTTCGTGTACTTGGCCAGCACGGCGAGGGTTTCTTCACGTTCATGGGTCGGGAGTGCCGCGCTTGGCGCAAGTCGCGACGCGCACTGGGATCGATGATCAGCTTTTTACCCATTCGCGAAGTTCACGCCGAACTTCCTCCGCGGGAATTCCCTCGCCGCGATCCAACTCGGCCAAACCCTCGCGCACCGCAGCGATAAATTCGATTTCGCGGGCGACGTCGTAGAGTGAGACATCAGAAGGAAGTTTTTCCAGAACGGCGAGAACGGCTTCGCGAGTGCTCATGCGCGAAACAGGGTGGCGTCTCGGAGCACGCGCAAGCGCACTCCGCCTCGGATGCGTCAGCTTACAAATACTTGTCCGTCACCGCGCCCTCCGAAGCGGTGCTGACGAGTTTCGCGTATTTGGCGAGTACGCCGCGCGTTTCACGCGACGGGAGAGGCTTGTACGCCGCCATGCGCGTGGCGTAATCGGCATCCGGGATCAGGAGGTTGATCGTGTTCTTGACGGCATCGATTTCGATGATGTCGCCGTTACGCACGACGCCGATTGGGCCGCCTTTCGCTGATTCCGGCGTGATGTGACCGACATCGAAACCGTGGCTGCCGCCGGAGAAACGCCCGTCGGTGATGAGCGCAACATCCTTGATGAGACCGCGCCCGGCGACGGCGCTGGTGGGCGAGAGCATTTCGCGCATGCCGGGTCCGCCGACGGGACCTTCGTTGCGAATGACCACGACGTCGCCCTTGACAACGTCGCCGCGGAGAACGCCTTTGAGCGCGTCTTCTTCGCTTTCATAAACCTTGGCGGTGCCCTTGAAATAGAGACCTTCCTTGCCAGTGATTTTGCCGACGGCGCCACCCGGAGCGAGATTGCCGTGCAGCACTCGCAGATGAGTTTCTTTTTTAATCGGCTGATCCCACGGGCGGATGATGTCCTGCTGATCCGGATAAGACGGATAGTGCGCCACGCCTTTCAGTGACTCGGCCATCGTTTCGCCGGTTACGGTGAGACAGTCGCCGTGCAGCAGCCCGCGATCGAGGAGCATTTTCATCATCGGTCGGATGCCGCCGATGCGAATGAGGTGAGCCATACCGTATTTGCCAAACGGTTTTACGTCGGCGAGGAGCGGCACGCGTTCGCCGATGGTTTTGAAATCTTCGAGCGTGAGCGGAACCTCGGCGGAGTGAGCAATGGCGAGCAGGTGAAGGATGAGATTGGTCGAACCGCCGAGAGCGAGGCAAACGGTGATCGCGTTTTCGAATGCTTTTCGCGTGAGAATATCGCGGGGTTTTGTTCCCCGCTTCAGCATGTTCATCACGGCGGCGCCCGCGCGCTCGCAGTCATGGCGCTTCTCCTCGCCGATCGCGAGTTGCGCGCTGCTGTTGGGCAGGCTCATGCCGAGCGCCTCGATGGCGCTGGCCATCGTGTTGGCCGTGTACATGCCCCCACAGGAGCCGGGGCCGGGAATCGCGGCTTCCTCGACCTGTTTCAGTCCGGCATCATCGAGTTCGCCCTTGGCGTGTTTGCCGACGGCTTCGAAGACGGAAACGATGTCGAGTGGTTTGCGCTGGTCGCAGTCGCCGGGAAGAAAACCGGGGAGAATCGTGCCGCCGTAAATGAAGACCGCTGGGCGGTTGAGCCGCGCGATAGCCATCATTGCGCCGGGCATATTCTTGTCGCAGCCACCGATTGCGATCAGGCCGTCGAAGCCTTCAGCCGCGACGGCGGTTTCGATGGAATCGGCAATGACGTCACGAGAAACAAGGCTGTAGCGCATGCCCTGCGTGCCCATGCTGATGCCATCCGTAACGGTGATGGTGTTGAAATAAACAGGCTTGCCGCCGGCTGCGGCGACGCCCTTGCGGGCGGGCTCGCTGAGTTCGCCGAGG
>DAITQE010000527.1:0-3542 GCA_036833235.1 Opitutus sp. | reverse complement strand
CAATACCTGCCGATGATGCGCGCCGCGGTAAAAGCGAACCAGGCCGATGCGAGCGTTTTTGCGATGATTGAAGACCACGTCGCTCTCGAGGAGGGCCGGCGACAAATCTACGGGAGCCAAATCGTATTCCTCGAAAAAACCGCGACGCTTTACGTCGCTCCGCTCGACGATCCGGATCACGTTGATGAACGTCGAGCCGAATTGGGTCTGCAACCGTTGGCTGAATACGCCAAAGTCCAAAATATCTCGTGGGACGTCGACACTTACAAGCAGCAGCTCCCCGCTATCGAGGCTGCCATCGCCGAAAGTCGCGTGGATCGAAACAAACGTGCTGACACGCCTCTCAAGCAAACGGCCGACGAAAATTCAACCGACGCTCAGAGCCGGACTGATTCCGGGAAACCAGAGTTGCTCGCGCCCTTTCTGGTAACGGCTCCTGCCTACAGGCAAAGCCTAACACCGCTTGAGAAGTTCACGTTCAAAATGTTTTTCGATCTGCATTGCGGCTTGGGAGGATGGCTGCCGATGAATGGAGCTTACGTGCTCACACCAGAGCGCGTGCCGCAAATGGCAAAGAATTCGATTTATACTGTGCGAGTGCTCGACCAAAATACACTCGCTGCGACCGTAGCTGTAAGCCGCGTTGATTTGTTCGCGTTCGCCCGCGACTTCGACCGTGTTCAGAGAGATCGAAGTCGAGAAAGAGATTGCAGAAATCATCTTCGAGTTTTCATCGATGGGGTTCCGGCGAACGATCCGTTCGATGGCACAATCCATCGAAGTGACTTGCCGGCAGCAGGGCTGGCGCGCGTCGAAACTGTGCCGGGCGGTGGCGCCACGGCGTGGGGCGAAGCGCCCGGCGGGCGTGACCCAATTATTTACGATGCCCGCAACAGGGAGAATTGTGGTTGAACCACCACCGCCAGGAGGCGATCCGGATTATCCCCTGCCGCCACGCGAGATCGTTCGCGGGACCGGCCTAGCGGCGGCGAAAATCGGTGACTTCGGCACACGTGAGCTGGAGTTTGCCCATACCGAACCGACGCGCATCGGCATGCTTCAGGTGCTCGGGAGCCTATCGACCACGGACGGTTATGTCGCGACACTCCCGGAATGGCGTGGAACGGTGGATACCGCCGGATGGGAACGGCATCGTTGGCTGGAAACTCGCTGGCGCCGACCGCTAGGAAAACAACTCGAAGTGACGGCGACGATTCAAGGCTCCGAAGCGACGCGTGGACTCGGCACGCCGTATCAGCACGAACATACGCGGGCACTGTTCGCATCCGTCGCGTTGGCGGGTCAGTCGGATTCAGGGTTCGCGTGGAACGGTGTCGCTTACGCGCAAAATCGTGCGAGTAACCGGACGTTCAGCGCTGTGAATCCAAGCCGCACAACGGAGACGCCGCTCATCGATGAGGTTGCTGAACCTGCAAGACAGTTGGGATTTTCGTGGACCGGCATGTGGTACCATCTAAATGATGCTCGTACCAATATTGGTGTCGATGTGCGCGCATTACGCGGCGAGACGAAGAGCTCGGTTAACCTTTCAAATGAACTCTTCACGCGGGAGATTGGCGCTGGCGGAGAGCAACTGACCAGTGGCGTGTTCGCGATTCATCATCGCCGCCTGACGCCGGTGCTACGCGGAATGGCCGGCGTTCGGCTCGATTGGTGGAATGAGTCGGATGGCCACTGGCGCGAAACCGATCGCGTCTCCGGCGCGGTGCTGCGAGACATGCACCAATCGAGATCGAGCGAATTGGATTTTAGCCCCAGCGCGGGTCTCGTGTGGAGTCCAACAAAATATTGGCGCCTACGCACCGCGGTGCAGGGAAGCTTTCGTCCACCAAGCCTGGCTGAACGCTACCGGACGTTCGGCAACCGGAACCGGCTCGTTGAGCCAAATCCAATGCTCAAGACCGAGCATACCGCGAGCGCCGAAATGTCCGTGGACTATACACTGGCAACGACCTTCGCGTTGAGCGCCCGCATGTTTGCGAGCCAAAGCCGAGATGCGTCCGGTACGCGGCTAATCGGCGGAGGCTCTGCTGACGGTTTAGTTTCCTCTCTGCCGTCCGATACGATTGAGCATCGAGAACGTATCAACCTCGATCGTATCCGTGTTGCGGGTGCCGAAATCTCCGCAATGTACCGCTTGCAGAAAACCGTCACGGTCGAGGCAACGCTACAGCTCCAGAATTCCAGAATTTGCGACGCCGACGAAACGCCGCTTTTGGCAGGGCATCAAATGCCGTACGTTCCCAAGCACGTCGCCAGCACAACTGCAATATGGCAGGCAACGGCGAAGCTCTCGGTGCACGGCCGCGTGCGCTGGCTGGGACGCGAGTTTGTCAATGAGGAGAATTCACGCCGGCTTGGTGAAGCCATCGTAGCGGATTGCGGTGCGAGCTATGCCTTGACCGTGCAAACGGAGTTCTTTCTGCAGATGAACAATCTCGGGGACGCGCGGGTCGAGACGTTGAGAGAAGCCACCGGAGTCACATACACTTCCGCGCCTCGGATGGCATTGGCCGGAGTTCGTGTTACTTGGTAAACGCGAGGGAAGACGAGCGGACGCATTGGGGTTTCCACTCGCTCACGCTCGCCGCTACTTCCGAAGTAGTATTCGCAGAACTTCACTGTCGCCGCCCGTTTGAAACGGTCGCTGGCTGGCGCCGTCGCATGATGAACCGGCGGTTGAAACATGATGCGTGAAACAGAGTTCATGAACGGAGATTGTCGTGTAGGTTGCGTGCTTGCCACGCAACGGCTCGTGCGGAAAAAGCGCGGCCGAAAAGCAAACGTGGCGCGGCAAGCGCGCCACCTACACCAGATGACCCGAAGCATCCAGAGATTTCAGACTGCGCAATGGCGGGTCACTGACCGGCCGCGCGATGCAGCTCAGCGACAAACCGCTTGAGCTTGGCGTGATCCTTCACGCCTGCGGCAGCCTCGACCCCGCTGTTCACGTCGACAAAACGTGCGCCACTCGCGCGGAGTGCTTCGCCAATATTTTCTGGATTCAGACCGCCAGCGAGAATCCAGGTCTTGGCCGGTTGCGCTAAACGATGACGCGCAAACTTCGGCCAGTCGCCCGGCTTGCCGGTGCCGCCGAACACTCCCTGCTGAAACGTATCGAGCAGGAAAAATTTGGCGAAGCGCAAAAATTCTGGCGCCAGGTCTGTTGCTGGCGGCAACTTCGGGGCAAGCCACAATCGTTCGGGACTCACAATCTCACTCCACTCGGCGAGGGTTTCGACTGGCGTCTCCAAGCCGAAGTGCACTTGAAAGAAGTCGAAGCCAGCAGAAAGCATCGTGCGAAGCTCAGCCGCAGTTGGTTCAACCAAAACCGCGACTTTACGGCGATCTGGCAGAAACTTTGCCATCGAGCTGTATTGGGTCAGAGAGATGAACCGGGGCGATTTCGGATACAGGTTAAAGCCCAGGTAGTCGGCACCACAACGATCTGCGAATTCCGCGTCCACCAACGCCGTCAGCCCACACACTTTAAAACGAATTCCGTCGATCATGGTGGAGCC
>DAITQE010000526.1:0-3548 GCA_036833235.1 Opitutus sp. | reverse complement strand
GGTCGTCGCAAGCGACGACCCTACAGGTCCACCGCCAACCGGCAGATGCGCCCCAATGAAACCTCCATCAACAATCGCAGTGAGTGGCGGCGCGCGTAATTGGGGTGATGGGGGCATGGCTTTCTGGTTTGCGATGGCAATTCATGCAACCGGTAGAGGCGCAAATCGGATTTTGAGTGGTCGCCGGTTTGAGGACATGGGCGGGACGCCCATGCCACGTGGCACGGGCGTCCCGCCCGTGAGTTTGAGCGCTCGCGCAAAATCGGATTTGCGCCCACGCGGCAGGCCGCGAGCTTGCTTGCACTCAAACCGCGCCAGCAAGCTGGCGGCCTACACCTGCCAACCAATGCCGAAAAACCGTGAGGCTTGGTGCTTCGCTCGAGCTTGGCGCTGGGAGTTTGGAGCTTCTTCTCATGTTCGCCGGACTTGAAACTATTGTGCACCGGTTGCGGCGAAGGCTGAGTCGCAACGAATGGGCGATTCGCCACCTCGGGCTGACGCCATCGGAAGGAACCAGCGAGGAGCCGGGCTTGCTGTTGATCCAGATCGATGGGCTGGCCCGCCGACAGCTCGAGGCCGCGATGGCGGCCGGGCGGATGCCGTTTTTGCGGCGTCTCTTGACGAGTCAGGTTTACGAACTGCGAACATTCTATCCGGGCATACCTGCGACCACGCCCGCGGTGCAGGCGGAATTGTTCTACGGTGTTCGCTCGGCGGTGCCGGCTTTCAGCTTCTTTGATCGAACGTTGAAAAAAGTTGGCCGAATGTGGGATCCAGAGTGGGCAAAAGCACGTGAGGCGGCATGCGCCCGCGGGGCGGAAGGACTGCTCAAGGGCGGAAGTTCGTGGTCGAACATTTACACCGGTGGAGCGGACCAGGAGGAAAGTCATTTTTGCGCGGCGAGCATTGGGTTCGGTGACATGTGGCGCTCTGGAAAAATCCGGAATATTTTTCTTTTCTTCCTCGTTCAACTTCCAGCGGCGATCCGGATCGCCTGGCTGCTGTTGGTGGAACTTGGCGTCGCGATCGGAGACGCGGCTCGAGCGATCGCTCACGGGCGCCGGCCCAAGCTCGAGCTAATGCTCCTGCTTTCACGCGTGTTCATCGGCGTGGGACTTCGCGAACTGTTGACGATTAGCGGGCAGATCGATGTCACGCGTGGCCTGCCGATCGTGCACATAAATTTTGTTGGCTATGACGAACACGCGCACGTGCGCGGACCCAGTTCACGTTTCGCGCATTTCGGTTTGCGTGGCATCGACAGCGCGATCCGAAAAATCGCGCGGGCAGCCCATCGTTCGCGTCGCCGCGATTACGCAGTCTGGATTTTCTCAGATCACGGACAAGAAGCGACCCGGGCGTTTTCAGACGTGTTTTCCGGCGGAATCGAAGAGGCGATCCACGATTGTCTCGAAATGTCGCGCCAACGCGACGCGAGCTGGCGCGCGCGCTCTCAGGAACGCATTGAAGCGGCCGCCTGGCTCTCGCGCGGCGCACGTCACCGCGGTCGCATCGAGCGATTGCGCGCCGAGGAACAGCTGACGCTCGAAGAAGGAAAAACCTTCGTGGTCGCCGCGATGGGACCCGTGGGCCACGTTTATTTTGCCGAGCCGAAGACCGACAATCAATGTCGCGCCTTGGCGGTTCGGCTCGTACGACAGCGCCATGTCCCGGGCGTGCTGCTGCGAATGTCCGACGGCTCGATCGTGTGGTTTCACTCGCATGGTGAGAGCTGCGTGCCGGCCGATGTCCCGGCGCTGCTGCCACATCCGCCGGCGCTGCGCGCGGAGATTGCGCAGGATTTGGTGCTGTTTTGCGAAAGCCCGGACGCAGGTGACATGGTGTTGCTCGGCTGGAGCCCTTGGGGCGGGGCGTGGAGTTTCGCGACGGAGCGCGGCGCGCACGGCGGGTTCGGGCCGGACGAGAGCCAGGGTTTTCTGTTGTTGCCAATACGCACGCCGTTACCCGCGAGTTGCGAAGAATTTGTCCGTCCCTCCGCGTTGCGAAACGCAGCTCGCAGTTATCTGGGGCGTGCTCCGCTCGACACGGTTGCGACGGTCGATTTGGCTGATCGCGGATTGCGGCTGATGACTTACAACGTGCATGGTTGCAGCGGCATGGATGGCCGCGTTTCGCCGCGTCGGGTTGCTCGAGTGATCGGTGCTCAAGCGCCGGATCTGGTCGCGTTGCAGGAAGTCGATTTGGGGCGGAGGCGCTCGCGGGCGGAAGACCAAGCCGCGATCATCGCGCGGCAATTAGGCATGCACGTGGTCTTTTGCCCAACGATCACCCGCGGTCAGGAGCACTATGGTCATGCGCTGTTGAGCCGCTGGCCGGTTGAGGTCGTGAAGCGCGCATTGCTGCCGCAGGACCCGAAAGGTTGGTGGAAGGAACCTCGTTCGGCATTATGGGCGCGCGTGCGGGTTAATGGATTCTCGGTCAACATCGTGACAACCCATCTCGGGCTCGGCCCGAATGAGCGATGGCTTCAGATGAAAATGATTCTAAGCCACGAGTGGCTCGGTGGCCTCGCGGACGATGAGCTGATCATGCTTTGCGGCGACTTCAACCTCACCCCCGGGAGCAGGCCTTACGGGCTCGCGACGGCGCGGTTGAGCGATGTTCAAGCAGCCAGATCGGGGCATCGACCGCTGAGCACGTTTAGCTCGATGCGGCCGTTCGTTCGCCTCGATCATATTTTCACTTCGAAGCGAGTTCAGGTGCAGCGCGTCTTCGTCCCGCGCAACGAACTTACGCGCGTCGCTTCCGACCACCTGCCGTTGATTGCTGATCTTTCATTTGTGCCTGCAGCCGCCGGAAAGACCACGTACATGTCACGGTGATCACGACAAAATAAGCCGCGAATCCGAGAATGCGCAGCGGCGTGAGATTGTCGCTCATATCACCGAACGCGATACTAACGATCGAGCGCGCGATGTGAATCGGGACGCCCCATAGCATATAGGTGCCGAGCGGCACGCCGATCAACGGCAGCACGTAATTCTTGGCGAAATACGGAACTCCGGGCAGCAGCAGCGTGAACTGTGTGACCGGCGTGTACGCGCCTTCTGGAAGTCGTTTTCGCAACGGTTCGAAATGGCGTGCAAACATCTTCGGCGAGAGTTTGACCAGCGCGTAACTGGCGAGCAATTGAAGCACAATGGAAAGTGACACCAGTGCGAGACCGAGCGGTAATCCGAACCGCAACCCGGCCACGGCCAGGGTAACGGTAACAGGGAATCCGAAGAGAGGCAGCACGGTCATCAACACGAAGACGAGCACGCCGTTGATCGCTTCCGACCGGCGGTGGATTTCCGCAATGTCGAGTCGCGAGTAGAGGAATGCGATCGCCGCGCAGGCCACAATGACGAGCGCGATAGCAATGAGCTTCCGCCGATCGAGTGTGAAGCCTGCGATGGTGAGTTCCATCCGGTAGAGACCGCGTTGAAGGCGGGCGGTTCGAACCACGGGTTGAAGCGACGGCCGTTGTTACCTGGTAGGCCGCGAGCTTGCTCGCGCTTCAATCGCGCCAGCAAGCTGGCAGCCTA
>DAITQE010000525.1:0-3557 GCA_036833235.1 Opitutus sp. | reverse complement strand
CGACTCTGCGGGCGGGACGCCCGCGCTCCCAGGCTCAAATGGGCACCTAACAGTCCAGACGCGCAATGCCGATGTAGTCAGAGCCAATCTCATCACTGCGCGATCATGTTTACCCGCCATCGCGGTTCAGTCCTTCGTCTCCAGCATGTCGCGCACAAAATACCGCTGCCGGGCCCGAACCACCTGATAGGTTCTCCCGACATACTCGCCGATCAAACCGATCCCGATCATCGCGACGCTCAGCAGGAAAAACAGAATCGCGAACAAGGTGAAGACGCCGAAGGTTTCGCGATCCAAGTCCAACAGGAACCGGCGATAAAGCAGGATCATCACGAGTGCGAAACTGCCGAACGCACTGATCCCCGCGAACATCGTGAAGTACTGCAGCGGAGCCAGCGAGAAGCCGGTGATCAGATCGAAATTGAGCCGGATTAGCTGGTAAAATGAATAGTTGGAAACGCCCGCATGTCGCTCTTCGTGCTTCACGCCCACTTCCGCCGGATTACCGGAAAAACTATACGCGAGCGCCGGAATAAACGTATTGATCGCCCCGCTACGGACAATCGCGTCAATGATCGGCCGGCGATATGCCCGCAACATGCAGCCTTGATCCGTCATTTCAATATTCGTCGTGCGCTTGCGGACGGCATTGATCACCCGCGAAGCGTACGTGCGGAAAATTGAATCCTGTCGGTTCAACCGATAGCCGCCAACGTAGTCGTGGCCGGCATCGATTTTTTCCAACAGCTTCGGAATTTCCTCGGGGGGATTCTGCAAATCCGCGTCGAGTGAAACAATGACGTCACCGCGCACGCGCTCAAACGCCGCCATGATCGCCATGTGCTGACCGTAATTCGCATTGAAATTGATCACCCGCGTGACATCCGGTCGCGCTGTGTATTGCGCCTTCAACAATTCGAATGAGCGATCCGCGCTCCCGTCGTTGGTAAAAATAACTTCGTA
The DNA here is from genome assembly GCA_036833235.1 of Opitutus sp. Classification (GTDB taxonomy): domain Bacteria; phylum Verrucomicrobiota; class Verrucomicrobiia; order Opitutales; family Opitutaceae; genus Opitutus. The sequence goes on along the minus strand of DAITQE010000525.1, from coordinate 2,594 downwards.
CGGTCGGCCGATCGCATCCAGCATCGGATAGAGCCGCGCGAAGAGCGTGGGAAGATTGAGTTCCTCGTTGTAAACGGGAATGACGACCGAGAGCTGAGGAACGGCGTTCATGAGTGGGAAAATCGGCTCATGGCTTCAGGTTCGCCGCCACAATATTCACCAACGCCTCCACCACGCGTTTCACGTCATTCGGCGTCATGGCCGGGAAAAGCGGCAGCGTGAGAATGTTGCGGCAAATGCGTTCAGCGATCGGGAAGTCGCCATCCTTCCAACCAAGCCGACGATAAACCGCAAAAAGATGTATCGCCGGATAATGTACGCCAGTGCCGATTCCCGCCGCATTCATCTTCGCCATCACCTCGGCGCGTTTGATCGCGAGCCGCTCTTCCGGGAGCACGACTTGAAACATGTGCCAGTTGCTCTGCGCGAAATCCGCCGGCGGCAAGCCAAGTCCAAGCGCGCGCGCCTCCGGCGTATCAAACAAATCGAAATAGACGCGCGCCAGCTCACGCCGCTTCGCGTTGAATTCTTCGAGGTGCGGGAGCTGCCCAAGCCCGACACGCGCCGCAACATCCGTGAGATTGAATTTCCCGCCGACCAGTTCGACTTCCATCCCGTCCAAACCGCTGCGCACCACGCCTTGCAAGCGATACTGTTCGGCGAGCTTCGCCTCGCGCTCGTCGTTCATCACCAGGCACCCGCCTTCGATCGTGGTGATGTTTTTATTGGGATGAAAACTCACCGACACGAAATCGCCGAACGATCCAATCCGTCGTTTCCCCCACCTGCTCCCGAACGACTGCGCCGCGTCTTCGACGACGCGCAGGCCATGTTTTCTCGCGATCGCATAAAGCCGATCACGATCAACCGGGAGTCCCGCAAGATCCACCGGGATGATCGCGCGCGTCGCGGGCGTGATGGCAGCTTCGATTCGATTCAAATCGATATTGCGCGTGACCGGATCGATCTCGACGAACACCGGTCGCGCGCCGACTTCGAGAATCACATTGCTCGTGGCGACCCACGAGAGCGGCGTCGTGATCACCTCATGACCCGCTCCGATCCCCGCAATCCGCAGCGCAATTTCCATCGTGCACGTACCCGAGTTGAAAACGCGCACGGGACGTCCTCCGCAATAGTCGGACAGCTTTGCCTCGAGCTCCTTCACCTTTGGCCCGGACGTGATCCAGCCCGAGCGCAGCACCTCGGCCACACCCGCGATCGTCTCGTCGTCGATTGTTGGGCGCGTGAGCGGAAGAAAAGGTTTGGCGGAATCAGACACGGCAGCGGACATATCAAGGACGGTTACTAAACAGATAGTGGCCGCGGCCCTCGCCGAGCAAATGATAATGAAACGTCGGGTCCGCGAAGAGCTCAGTTGTCGCCTCTTTGCGAGCCACGACCCAGATGCGGCCCGCACCGTCCCATTGCCGGCGGAACTCGGCGTCGTCGATGAAACGCTCTTTTACGCCGGGCGTGACATCCTCCTTTACCTCCAGTTCGCCATAGTATCCGACGACGTCCACGATCCGCTCAGCATAGAACGTAAAGTCGTGAAAAAAGTCGTGGTAGTGCATCACGCGGTCCCCGGGCTTCGCTTGCGCCTTCACTTGCATCGCCAGCTCCTTCGTCCCCGGTCGGGCAATTTCGTCCTGCGCGTGAGCCAGGGCAAGGAACAGTCCGACCGTCGCCAGCGCCAGCGACACCAACGCGGCTCGCGCCCGGCCGCGGCGATGGAACCATGGCGCGGCCACCGCCCCGGCCACCAGCGCCAGCGCACCGCAGATCGCATTGTCGCGCAACATCGCAATCAGCGGAGCATTATTCAGAACGCGCGGCACTGAAACCGCGACGAGCATCCCCGCCGCCAGCAGCACCGCGATCCCGGAAAAAACCCAAATCCCCACGCCAATGATGCGCGGTTTCGGTCCCGCCGGCACTCGCGCCAGCCACGCCCCGATGACCACCGCGAGCGGCGGAAACACTGGCAGGATGTAGGGGATAAGCTTCGACTGCGACTTGCTGAAAAACGCCCACACCACCACCGCCCAGACGATCATGAACCACGCGTCGGCGTTTTGTTTTCTTGCCGCCCAACCCCCGCGGAGCGTGTCGCGCAAAGCCGCCCACAAGAATCCCGTCCACGGGAAAAATCCCAGCAGGATGATTGGAATGAAAAACCACCACGGCTGGTAACGTCCATGTTCCGTTGTCGTGAAACGCTCCCAGTGTTCGTGGATGAAATAAAATCGTGCCCAATCCGGATTCCGCGCTGCCACCAAAAAATGCCACGGCGCCGCGATCAGCAAAAAAAGCATCACGCCAGTCGGCAGATAAAGCGGCCGGAGTCGTTTCCACTGATTAAATACCAGCAGCCACACGAACATCACCGCGCCCGTAAGCAGAAAGCCGATCAGGCCCTTGGTGAGCGTCGCCAGCGCCGCGCTCGCATACAAACCGTAGAAAAACCACCGCCGTGTCGCGCCCGGCGCCTCACGCACGCCGAGGATAAAACACCCCAACGTCGCGCTCATCAGCACGGACACCGCCATGTCCAAAATCAAAATCCGTCCCATCGCATAATAGAGCAGTGT
>DAITQE010000524.1:0-3560 GCA_036833235.1 Opitutus sp. | reverse complement strand
GATCAGGACCGCCAGGAGCAACGATGTTCACCCGGCTGGCGCCGGAGCAGACCGGGATCGTGACGGAAAATGATTTCGCCGACCCGAAGATGTGGGGCGAGCACTACCGGGAATTCTCGATGGGCACGGTCGGCACGGGCGTGGCGATCGGCGATTACGACGGCGACGGGCGACCCGATGTGTTCGTCGTGAGCAAGACTGGCGCGTGCCGGTTATTTCGGAATCTCGGGAACTGGAAGTTTGAAGACGTAACCGACAAGGCAGGACTCGGCGGCGCAGGAGCCGGATGGATCGACACGGCCAGGAATTGGGTCGGACTTGGAGCCAATGCCGCGGCCGATTCACCCGAGCATTGGAAACAGGGCGCGGTGTTCGCCGATGTGAACAACGATGGACGACTGGACCTGTATGTGTGCCGGTTCAATGCGCCGAACTGGCTTTACATCAACCAGGGTGACGGAACGTTCAAGGAAGAGGCGGCGGCGCGCGGACTGGCCGTGGTCAACGCGTGCGGCGTGGGTGCTTTTTGCGATTACGATCGGGATGGCTGGCTCGACGTGTATGTCACGACGAGCATGCTCGATGCGGTGCAGCACCCGAACGGGGAGTGCGGTTATTTGTTGCACAACAAAGGTGACGGAACGTTCGCCGACGTGACGGAGCAGGCCGGCATTGCGGGCGAGGTACTTTCACACTCGGCGACATGGTGGGACTACGACGGGGACGGGTGGCCCGATCTTTATGTCGGCAACGACTTCGCCGGCGCCGACCGCTTGTATCATAATAACCGTGACGGCACCTTCAAAGAAGTCATCGATCGGGTGATTCCGCACATGCCGTATTCATCCATGGGTGCAGACCTCGGCGACGTGGACAATGATGGCCGCATCGATTTTTTCGTGGCGGACATGGCCGCGACCACGCACGAAAAGGACCAACGCGGCATGGCGTATTCGCGCTCGCACGGCAACACGGTGGATCCTCGCGCCCGGGGCGCTCCGCAGTATTCGCACAACGCGCTTTATCTGGCCACGGGCACGCCGCGATGCCGCGAAGCCGCGTATCTGACCGGGTTGCAGGCGACCGACTGGACTTGGGCGCCGCGTTTCGAAGATCTGGACAACGACGGCCGGCTCGATCTTTTCGTAACCAACGGGATGAGCCGCGAATTTCAAAACGCGGACCTGCTCGACCGCTCCGTGCGGGCGGAGAACACCGCTGAGCGGATCAGCATCATGCATGCGAGTCCGAAGCTGATGGAGGCGAATCTGGCCTATCGTAACCTCGGCGATTTGCGCTTCGAGGAAACGGGTGCTGCCTGGGGGCTGAACCAGCGCGGAGTCAGCTTCGGAGCGGCGCTGGGGGACCTGGACGGCGACGGTGACCTGGACATCGTATTTGCGAATTACGAAGGCGGTGTGACCGTGCTGCGCAACGACTCGGATACCGGGCACAGGATCATCGTCGCGCTGCGCGGGGCGCGTTCGAACCGGTTCGGCGTGGGTGCGACCGTGCGGATCGAAAGTGCCTCGGGCCCGCAGGTGCGGCAGTTGGTGCTGGCGCGCGGATATTTGTCGAGCAGCGAGCCAGTGCTGCACTTTGGGTTAGGGGAAGACACGCGAATCGCGCGACTGACCGTGGAGTGGCCGAGCGGAGCGGAGCAGACGTTCCGCGACCTGCCGGTTGACCGGAGGATTACGATCACAGAGCCTGTAGGGGCGTCGCTAGCCGACGTCGGGGCGCCGGCAAGCGACGCCCCTACACCGCAGTTTAGCCCAACAAATTCCGTTGCTGCCGCGCCCGCATCCATCGATCCACGTCGTGCCTCCGCCGATTTTGACCGCGACGGGCAACTCGATCAATTTGTCGGTGCAAGCGCGTTGCCGGGCAACTATCCCCTGGCTGGTCGCTGTGCGCTGCTCGCGCACCGCGGCGGGCAGCTGGTCGATGTCACCGACACGATCGCGCCGGGGCTGCGCGAACTTGGGCTCGTGAACGCGGCGCTATGGAGCGACGTTGACGCTGACGGCTGGCCAGACCTGCTGGTGGCGTGCGAGTGGGGACGGGTGAGTTGTTTTCACAACGAGCAGGGCAAACGATTGGAGGACTGGACGGAGAAACTTGGCTTCAGCGCGGCTGGGACAGGATGGTGGACAGCGCTGGCGACGGCGGACTTCAACGGGGACGGCCGGCCGGACTTTGTCGCGGGTAACCTGGGTTTGAATACGCAATATCACGCCGATGCGGCGCATCCGGCGCTCCTGTTCCTGGGGGATTTCGCCGGTCGCGGCCGCCCGCAACTGATCGAAGCCTATTACGAGGGCGATAAACTTTATCCGTGGCGCACGCGCAAGGAACTCGGCGCGCAGATTCCGTTCGTGCTAAAACGTTTCGCGGGCAACAACACCTATGCCCGCGCGACGCTGCCCGAGATCGTCGGCGCCGAGAAGCTCGCCGCGGCGCGACAGTTCAAGGCGACGGAATTTCAAAACGGGGTGTTCCTCAGTCAGGCGGACGGGACGTACCGGTTTGAGCCGTTGCCGCGGATCGCTCAGATTTCACCGCTGACCAGTATCGTCGCGGGCGATTTCGATGGCGACGGCGTTGCGGATATTTACGCGGTGCAGAACGCTCCGGCGCCGGATGGCGGACTGGAGCGCTTCGATGGCGGACTGAGCCAGCTCTTGCTTGGCGATGGGCACGGACATTTCACGCCAGTGCCGCCCGCGGAGAGCGGGCTGATTGTGCCGGGCGCGGCGAACTTGGTGGTCGTTCGCGATTTTGACGGCGACGGCTGGCCGGATTTCGTCGTCGCGTGCGCTGACGGGAAGATCCTCACGTTTCACAATAACGGCGTGCCCGGACGTCGTCCGCCGGGAATTTCGCCAACCGGGAAGTTGGCGCCATGAGTATACGGGCGCCGTTTGCGGGTATGCTCGACCGGATATTTCATATTCACAAAGTCGTTCTCGTTCGTCGTTCTCGTTCGCGTTCTCGCGATCCGGCGAGAACGCGAACGAGTACGAGAGAGAGAACAATTGGATCGCTGGGCGGTTTGCAGCTGTGGCTGCGTGAATTATCGTGGGTCTCACTGGCGTGTGGCCTCGTGGCGAGTACGCCAGCGCGGGTGGGGGCGGCGGATGGCGTCGCGATCACCGAGGCGCCGCTCGCGCCGCGATCGGGTCCGCGTGGGGCGACGATGTTCAAGGTGATGGATTTGGCGCAGACGGGTATTGTCACCGAGAACAATTTTGCCGACCCGAAGATGTGGGAGGCGCGCGACAAGGAATTTGCGCTTGGGGCCGCTGGAACTGGCGTGGCGATCGGCGACTACGATGGTGATGGCCGGCCGGATGTATTTGTCGTGAGCAAAACCGAGCGGTCCAGGTTGTTTCGGAATCTCGGCAATTGGAAATTCGAGGACGTGACCGACAAGGCCGGTCTCGGGGGCATGCCCGCTGGCTGGATCGAAACGGCGAAAAGCTGGGTCGGGCTGGGTGACGACACGACCGCCGATTCTCCGGACCGGTGGAAGCAGGGTGCGACATTCGTCGATATCA
>DAITQE010000523.1:0-3562 GCA_036833235.1 Opitutus sp. | reverse complement strand
GTAGTAATGGAGCGAGAGCCCGTTCATCTGCTTTGCGGCATTCTTCATGAGGACCTCGGTCCAATTAAAATCGTCGGCGTTGGAACCGGAAGCGATACGGTACACTGGATGTTCGCGGTCGTAGTTTTTGACGAAGGTGTTGTAGCGGCGAAATTCGTTGGCGTAGTACTCGGGTGTCATCGAGCCGCCGCAGCCCCAGCTCTCGTTGCCGACGCCGAAGTAAGGAAGTTTCCATGGCTTCTCACGGCCGTTGGCGCGGCGGAGATTCGCCATCGGCGAGTTCGCATCGGACGTCATGTATTCAACCCACTCCATCATTTCCTGCACGGTGCCGCTGCCAACATTGCCGCAGACGTAAGGCTGCGCGCCCACTTGTTCGCAGAGATCCATGAACTCGTGCGTGCCGAACGCATTATTTTCCACGACGCCGCCCCAATGAGTATTGATCATCGTCGGGCGTTTTTCGCGCGGACCGATGCCGTCCTTCCAATGATACTCGTCAGCGAAGCAGCCGCCCGGCCAGCGGAGGACGGGGAGGTTGAGATTCTTCAACGCGGCGACGACGTCGTTGCGAATACCACGCGTGTTCGGAATCGGCGAGTCCGGGCCGACCCAAATGCCGCCGTAAATACAATGACCAAGATGCTCGGCGAACTGGCCGTAGATGTTTCGATTGATGATCGCACCGGGCTGATCGGCGCGTACGACCGCGGTTGCTGTTGCGGGGGGCGATGGTGTTTGGGCGCCGAGGATAATGGCGGTGGCTGAATAGGCGAGGAACCGTAGGAGTAGAGTCTTCATAGAGAGCACAGGGTAGGGGTAACCTAAAGCGAAACGAAAGCACTGTGGGCAACGTTCGAGAAAGTGCAGCGTGGGATTCCCCGTTGCGCCACTCAAACCGGGCGGCACTTGACCGTCATCCGTTGGAGGCAGTTGGGGCGCGATACGCGGATTCTGATCGGGGGATAGGACGCCTGGATCCTGTAGGCCGCGAGCTCGCTCGCGCTCACGGTGCGCCAGCAAGCTGGCAGCCTACATCGGAGAAGAAGAGAGGCGTGCTGGAAGCTGTATTCGCGCCCGCCAGCTCTGAATGCAGACGGCGCTTTACACGGCCGCAGCAGTTTTTCAGGTTCTGGCTTATGGCCTCACCCACTGTTGGAATCATCATGGGCAGCACGTCGGATTGGGACGTGATGCAGTATTGCACCCAAACGCTCGATCAACTCGGGATCGCTTATGAGAAACGAGTGATCAGTGCCCATCGTACGCCGCAACTCGCGTTCGAATGGTGTGGTGGGGCCGAAGCGAGAGGGTTGAAAGTCATTATCGCTGCGGCAGGTGGTGCCGCGCATCTCGCCGGCGTGGCTGCGGCGTTGACGCCTCTCCCGGTCCTTGGCGTGCCGATGGAATCAGCGTCGCTGAAAGGTTTGGATTCGCTGCTGTCGATGGTGCAGATGCCTGGTGGGGTTCCGGTCGCGACGTTCGCAATCGGCAAGGCTGGGGCCGTGAATTCCGCTCTTTTTGCGGCAGCGATTCTCGCGCATGGCGATGCGGTGATCAAAAAATCGCTGAACGATTATCGCGCGGCGCAGACAAAAAAAGTCGCCGCGTCAAAACTGCCATAAAGAGCGCTGGCCTTCGGTTTACGTAGGTTGCGCGCTCGCCGCGCAACGTGGACGCGGCACGCGCCATCTACATGTAAAACAAAGCATCCGCGTAGTTCAGGATTTTGCTGCCGCCGCAAAATCCTCGGGTGTGTCCAAGTCGACGGCCAGTGCCGGCAGCTCAATCGTGGCGAGATTTTCCGAGGGCGTGTTGAGCAAGGCGCGGGCGCCTTCTTCGCCCGTCAAAGCTGCAAGCGCGGAGAAATGTTCACGAAGGAAAAGTGCGGGCGCACCATTGCGTCCGTTATACCGAGCAGCGACGATCGAGCGTCCAGTCGCGTGTTGTGCGCTCAAGAGTTCAGCGATAACGCCGGGGGAAAACGCTGGCTGATCACAAAGCGCGACCAATGCGCCGTCGATTGATCGCGAGAATTGCAGAAGAGTCGTGATGCCGGCGCGCAGCGATGACGCCATGCCCTCCGCCCACGCAGGATTTTCGGCGATGAGGATCGGATGTAGCGCAAGCAGGGGGCGAATTTTTTCAGCATGGGCGCCAAGCACGACGACCACGGGCCAAGTGACAGATGCCAAGGTTGCTTCGACCGCCCGCACGATCAGCGGTTGCCCCTCGAGCGCGAGCAATTGCTTCGGTTCGCCCATTCGCTTGGAAGCACCCGCGGCGAGGATGATTGCGCCGAAACGAAAGGTTTTTGCTGCGCAAAAACCTAAGTTAGGATTTTGCGGCGACAAATCCTCAGGGGTGAGTTTGATCGAAGAAGAGGAGGAGTGAGGTTGTGGGGTCATCGCGCCGTTGATTTTTGCGCATCATTTCAACTCGAAAGATTAGGTTTTTGCGGAGCAAAAACCTCGTGGATCGGGCGCTCGCGTTCGCGCAACGGTCGCGCATCGCGGCCGGCGAGCGTCGAATTAATTTCCGCCACTATACTAAGAGCGACCTCTTCCGGAGTCTCGCCTCCGATATCCAAACCAACCGGCGCATGCAGGTGTTCAAGCTGAGCCGGAGCGAAGACGTTCCCCTGACTTCTCAGATCCGCGAGAATACGCTCGGCGCGCTTCTTGGGGCCGAGTAAACCGATATAGGGAAGCTTCCGGACGAGAAGATCACGCAAGATTGGCAAATCGTGGACATAATGGTGAGTCATCACGACGGCGATTGCATCGGACGGCGGCGCCAGCACTGTCATTAATTCTGACGCAGGTCTGACCAAGATCACGTCGGCAGTCGGGAACCTCAATGTTGTGGCGAATTCCCCTCGCGGATCGGCGATGGTGACGTGCCAACCTATTTCTTTTGCGAGACGCACCAAAGGTTGGGCGTCATCGCCGGCGCCAAATATCACGAGAGAAACCGCGGGAGGAATCGTCTGCTCAAACACGCCGGATATATTACCGAGCAAGGCGGCTTCGAGACGGAGATGGGTGCCAAGAAGCGTGGGATCGTCCGCTCGCCACACCGCGGTGAGACACGTTGTCCGTCGAGTTCGCAAATTTTCCTGAAGAACAAAGACCCACGTTGGGCGAGCCGGAAGTTTTTCAAGGAGAACCTGCACCACACCGTGGCAACCAAGTCCGACGCCCCAGACGAGATCATTTTCGCTGGTGGTGTCGTAGGTGATGACTTCGGGGACGCCCGTGGTTGCGACAACGCGAGCGCGAGCGATCACGTCCTCTTCCAAACAGCCGCCGCTAATCGAGCCGAGTCGTACGCCAGCCGAGGTCAGCAACATTCGCGCGCCAGGCCGGCGGTAGGACGAGCCGACAACGGTGACGAGCGTGGCGAGTACGCCTGCAGAATTATCACTACTGCCCAGGATATGTTCGACGATGGCGTTGAGTTGGTTCACCGCGGCAAGTGAAAGCACGATCTCTCCGACCGACTACAAGAGCAAGCGCAGTGACGTAAGTGATATCGGCATAACGGTTGGTCCGGGCGTTTT
>DAITQE010000522.1:0-3567 GCA_036833235.1 Opitutus sp. | reverse complement strand
GCCCCTGCCGGAATGGAGGGCTACGAAACGCTGTTGACGCGAAGCGAGCCGATACCGGACGCGATGCGAACCTCGTCGGATCTCGCCGGCATTTTCTACACCGGCGGCACGACCGGCCGCTCGAAAGGGGTCATGCTCAGCCACGGCAACCTGATGGCCAACGCGCTCAACGCCCTCGGCGAGGGTCTGTTTCCATCCACCTCGATCTATCTTCATGCCGCCCCGATGTTTCATCTCGCCAATGGCGCGGCGATGTATTCGCTGCTGCTCAGCGGCGGCGCCAACGTCATGGTCCAGGCGTTCACGCCGGAAGGCGTGATGGCCGCGGTTCAGAACGAGCGCGTCACCGACGTGCTTCTGGTCCCGACCATGATCCAGATGCTGGTCGATCATCCCGCGCTTTCCTCCCACGACATGTCGTCGCTCAGGAATCTCGTCTACGGCGCTTCGCCGATCAGCGAGGCCGTGCTCGACCGGGCCACGAAAGCGCTGCCGAACGCGCAATTCACCCAGGCCTACTGCATGACCGAATTGTCGCCGATCGCGACCTTGCTGCACTGGAAAGAGCACATCGGAGAAGCCCGCGCCAAGGGCCGGCACCGCGCCGCCGGCCGGGCCACGCTCGGCTGCGAGGTGCGCATCGTCGATACCGACGACAAGCCCGTTGCCTTCGGCACCGTCGGCGAAATCGTCGTGCGCGGCGACAATGTCATGATGGGCTATTGGGAGCGGCCGGAGGAGACCGCGCGCGCCGTGATCGACGGCTGGATGCACACCGGCGACGGCGGCTACATGGACGAGCACGGCTTCGTTTTCGTCGTCGACCGGGTCAAGGACATGATCATTTCGGGCGGCGAAAACGTGTATTCGGTCGAGGTCGAAAACGCGATCTCCCAGCATCCCGCCGTGGCGCAATGCGCCGTCGTCGGCATCCCGGACGAGCGCTGGGGCGAACAGGTCCACGCCGTGGTCGTGCTCAGAAGCGACGCCGAGACCTCCCCCGCCGAGCTGATCGAATTCTGCAAGACATTGATCGCCGGATACAAGTGTCCGCGCAGCGTCGATCTCAGGGAAAGCCCGCTGCCGCTCTCGGGCGCCGGCAAGGTGCTCAAGCGCGAACTGCGCAGGCCGTTCTGGGAAAACCGGGAGCGGCGGGTGAGCTAGGGCAGGCCCGTCACCCACTCGTAACGACGCGCGCAAGAAGGCGCCGCGGCCAGGGAGGTCTGCGGGGTTCGACGCTCCAGCAGGGATGCAGAAGCGACATTGAACGCTGAGCAGGTCGCGTGTCAGCCAAGTCAATTCCCGCCCAGGAAGGCCCTGCCACTAAGCTTTCGTCACGGTCGGGCAACTGGCGGAGAGGGAGGGATTCTCAGCCGCGAGCTCCGGAAACCCAAGAAACCCAATGAAATAAGGCTTCGTCAACGGGCCGGCTCTGACTTTGTGACCACCCTTGTGTACCACTTTTCAGAAGTTCGCAAGGAGCCTCGCCGATCTCCTGATCGTCGAGGGGTACCGCGAATCCCGAGATTTACAACGAACCTACGGGCCCGCCTTCACGAGATCGCGCAGCAGGACCGCTCCGGGCGGCATGGGAGGCCAATCTTGTGCGCCCTCGCGAATTCTCAAAGAACTCCGCGATCGGAATTTCGAGCTTTGCGGCAATCGCCTCCAGTGCGTCGAGGCTTGGAAGGCCCTTGGCGCGTTCGATGTTGGAGACGGCATCGACCGATCGGCCGATCAAACCGGCCAAATCCTCCTGGGTCAGCCGGCGGGCTTTGCGGGATGTCTTGATTTTAATGGCAATGCGGCGTTTCAGGTCCATTCCCGGAGTTTTCTCCGGGCAGCAGCCGCCTTGAACCGATAGTAGTCAGCGTTTCGACTTGTATTACGTATATTTATACGGATTTATGTCCGCTTAACGAGCTTCTCTCGGGGTTGGACATGAGACGAAAGGGCGACAGCGGTCTGTTTGCGGGCGTGCGCGAGGTTGTGGACGAGGCATTGGGTGTCAACGACTTTGCAACGAAAAGCGCGGCCCTTGAGTTAACGAAGCGCGGCTACGGAGTTGAGACCGCGACGCTCGTGCCAAAACTATATAAGATTATCCACCGGAACTGGAACGGTACAGTTCAAACCGGCCAGCGCTCGCGTTCGCAGAAGAACTTCCGTTGGCATTGTCCACAAACCTACATTGCAGGGAAAAACGCGAGTGCTGAGGTGACGATCGAACGCGCGCTCATCAATGCGCTAGTGAAGGCTGGCCGGAACGATTGGTCAAACCAGGTCCCGCTGATTTCCGGGATTGTAGGACCGCACGCGTTCAAGAAGCGTGCTGTCGACTTGGTGCATCGCCAGAGCGACAGTTCGTTCGAATTTGTTGAACTGAAGATCAAAAGCGATACGCCGGTCTTTGCGGCCATCGAGATTCTGGTTTACGGCCTCTTGTGGCTGTTATCCCGCCGGGATCGTGAGATCCTTGGGTACGACGCCGGCCCCATGCTCGATGCCCGGGAACTCGGGTTGAGCGTGATTGCTCCGCGAGATTACTATTCCCGATATGCCGTCGACCCCCTGGCAAGAGTGATCAACGACGGCTTGCGCGAACTCGGCGAACAGCATGGCGTGACAATGGGCTTTCGCTTTACGGGCTTCCCGGAATCATTTTCCTGGACGCGCGGCCCTCGCGAGCCTCCGAGGCCATCTGGCAAGGATCTCATCGCGCTTCTTGACGGCCGCGAGACCCTTTAGGCGATGCGGCTTCGGATCCATCGCGGCGCCAACGAGATCGGCGGCAACTGCGTTGCGGCAACTGCGTGGAGATCGAATCTCGGGGCCATTCGATCCTGCTCGATCTCGGACTGCCGCTCACCGCGGATGCCGTCGACCCCTCGCTTCTGCCGGACATCCCGGGGCTTACGGATGGGTCAAATCCTCACCTGCTCGGCATTATCTTGTCGCACACCCACGGGGATCACTACGGTCTCACCGGCCTCGTGCACCCGACCACTCCCGTGTTCATGGGCGCGCAGGCACAAACCATCTTGCTCGCCAGCCTGCCTTTCGTCCGCCAGGGTCCGCTTCCCCAAACAATCAAAACCTATCGCAACCAGCTGCCGTTCGATCTCGGTCCGTTCCGAATTACGCCTCTACTAGCAGACCATTCCGCGTTCGACGCTTACAGCCTGCTGGTCGAGGCGGAAGGCAAGCGTGTTTTCTATTCCGGCGACCTGCGTGCTCACGGTGGAAAGGCCCGGCTGTTTGAGGACCTGATACGGCGACCACCGAAAGCAATTGACGTCCTCGTGCTCGAAGGAACCAAGCTAAACCGTCCCGTCGCTGCAAGCGAACCGGAAACCGAACCGGAGCTCGAACAACGAATCCTCGGGACGATCAAAGGCTCCCCAGGTCTCGTTCTGACGGCCTTCTCGCCCCAGAATATTGACCGCTTCGTCACGATCTTCCGGGCCACTCGACGTGCCGGCCGCACCTTTATCGCGGACGTCTATCTCGCTCATGTTCTCCACCAACTCGCCTTGCCGAGCCTGCCCCGAGCGGCCGACGGCGTAT
>DAITQE010000521.1:542-3577 GCA_036833235.1 Opitutus sp. | reverse complement strand
GCACAATGTTGGGCGCCTCGCTTTCGCGGGCCTTGTGCTCCCCGACGCCACTCTCCGCGGCATGCGGATGTTTCGGTCTCATGGCGGGACCGTTCCGACCGTTTCCGTTCGGAATCTGTTGAGTGAGGCCTCTTCGCCCGGTTCGGTGGTTCCCTGCCGGGAACAACACGCCGGACGTGGTACTGACACGCCTGCAATTCCTATCCTTCGCGTCGGTACCGTTGCCACGGGGACGGCTCCAGCTTTTGACCGGACGTTGGCCCCGCGTTACGGGTCTGACCTCTTAACTCTCAGGTTGCCTTCGCTTTTGCAGTGGGGCGATACGGTTTTTCGGGCCGCTCCAATTGAGGAGGTTGACGGACTTTGCCAGGTCCGCTCACTCCCCGCGGTCTCGCTTCCCTTGCGCGCCCTGCTCGTGCGAGCGAACTGGGCCTTTTGGCGGGGTGGGCCCGCCGGGAAACGTGACTGCGTTCTGGTCTGCGCAGTAGCAACCAATACCCTCTGGGGTAACTGCGTCGGCGCACAGGTCGAAACGTCCTGCGGGCCTGACTCGGCTTGTTCGCGGTTTCTAATCGCGACTGGCCGCTCAGCTCCTAGTTCGTGCTAAACTGACCGGACACGACTCCGGCCAGAGGAGCTGGTGATATCTGCCTGTCAACGTCGCTTGCGCGAGTTGGAGGGGTGGGCGGCACCAGCTGCCGCCAACCTTTCCCCGGTCGCCCGGGATTATCCCAGTCGGGCTTTCGGCGGGTTTTTCAGGCCGCCGCGCTGCGACTGTTCTATCAAGGAACGGGGCAGAGCGTGCGTGGTGCGTTTTGAAATTTGAAGCCTTTGTTCTTCACAATCGATGCACCGCCGGAATCGGTGAATAACTTGGGGGTAAACCTGTTCACCGGTTATTCACCGGCGCGAATGCCCAATCGTTTCGCTCCCGAAAAGCGCGAATGACCGCGAAGCGACGGGATCGGACCCTGCGAGCGCGGGACGCCCGCGCTCCCAGGCCCGATCTCGATGTACGGCGATTCGCGCCTTTCGCGGTAAAGATTGTCTCCGCTCGGCCGCTTCGTGTTGGCTGCTCGTTCACCTTCATGCCCGCACCGCGCGAACTACCCATCTACGAACTCGAATCTGCGATCGTCTCGTCGCTGCGCGCGCAAGGCCGACTGATTGTTCAAGCGCCCACCGGCTCCGGAAAATCTACCCAAATTCCGCAGATGCTGCTGAACCACGATCTGCTCGGTAATCGGGGCGAAGTCGTCGTGCTTCAGCCCCGCCGGCTCGCCGCTCGCATGCTCGCGAAACGAGTCGCGGAGGAAGTCGGCACTGAACTCGGTGGCGTCGTCGGTTATCAAATACGCCTTGAGTCCCGCGTGAGCACGAAGACGCGCATTCGCTTCGTCACCGAAGGAATCCTGCTCCGACAAATGTCGTTCGATGCCACGTTGCGCGGTGTCACCGCCGTCGTATTCGACGAATTTCACGAGCGCCATCTGTACGGCGATATCTCGCTCGCTCGCGCGTTGCAGATCCAGCAGACTATCCGTCCCGACCTTAAAATCATCGTGATGTCCGCCACACTGGAGGCCGGCGTGTTGAAGACGTATCTGGCGCCCTGTGACGTACTCGTCTCGCAAGGACGGAGCTTTCCGGTGTACATCGAATATCTGCCGAAAGCAGTGAACTTCGAGGACGTGCCCGTTTGGGACGTCGCCGCACGCGAGTGTGAACGCATCGCGGCCGCCGTGCAGGGCGACATGCTCGTTTTCATGCCTGGTGCGTACGAAATCAGCCGCACCGTCCAGGCCATCCAGACATCGCGCGCGCTGCGAGATTTTGTTTGTTTCCCGTTGCACGGTGAACTGTCGCCCGAACAGCAGGATCGAGCGGTCGCACGGTACGAAGCGCGGAAAATAATTGTGTCGACGAACGTCGCTGAAACGTCGCTCACGATCGAAGGCGTCACGGCCGTGATCGATTGCGGTCTGGCGCGAATCGCGCGCTTCGATCCGCATCGCGGCATCAACACGCTGCTGATCGAGAAAATCTCCGCCGCGAGCGCCGATCAACGCGCCGGGCGTGCCGGTCGAACGGCGCCTGGAATCGCCGTGCGACTGTGGACCGAACGTGAACATGGCCAGCGTGCGCCGCAAGAGTTGCCCGAGGTGAAGCGGCTTGATTTGTCCGAAGTCGTGCTGACGTTGAAAGCCAGCCGCATCGACGATATCGCGAGTTTTCCGTGGCTCGAAAAACCGGAGACCAAAGCGCTTGAACGCGCCGAGCGATTGCTGGCGGACTTGGGGGCGCTGACTTCGCTCGCTGATGTTTCGCTCGCTGGTGTGGGCACCCCGCCCACAAGATTCCAGAGTATCACCGACATCGGTCGCCGCATGCTCCGCTTCCCGGTTCATCCGCGTTACGCGCGCATGCTGCTCGCCGCGGAGGAACGTGGCTGCGTACGGCCGGTCGCCTTGATGGCCGCGTTGACCCAAGGACGCAATTTTATGCTGCGCGGCGCCTCGCGCGACGTGGACACCGCCCGCGAGGACACGCTGGGCGAAGAGCACGAGAGCGATTTCTTCCGGTTGATGCGCGCGTGGCGGTTTGCCGACCAAAACCAATATTCGGTCGACGCCTGTCGAAGGCTCGGCATCCACGCTCAAGGCGCACGTCAGGTCGGACCGCTGTTCGCACAATTTCTCGAGATCGCGGAAAAGGAAGGTCTCGATATCTCGGATCGTCGCATCGACGGATCCGAGGTTCGGAAGTGTGTGCTCGCGGGTTTTTCTGACCAACTCGCAAAGCGGTTAGATGCCGGCACGTTGCGCTGTGAACTCGTCCACAGCCGTCGTGGCGTGCTCGCCCGTGAGAGCTGTATTCAAAAATCGCCGCTCTTGGTTGCCGCTGAAATCAGCGAGATCGAAAGCCGGGGTGGCGAAGTCAACGTATTGCTGTCGCTCGCGACCGCGATTGATGAGTCATGGTTGAAAGAGATTTTTCCGGCAGACTATTTCGAAACTCGCGGCGTGGTTTACGAC
>DAITQE010000521.1:0-532 GCA_036833235.1 Opitutus sp. | reverse complement strand
GTTTACGACGAATCGGCCAAGCGCGTTGTCTCACGCCGCGAGCGTCGCTTTCGCGACCTCGTCCTCGAAGCGAAAACCAGCAGTGACGACGCACCGCTCAATGCCGCCGCCGCGCTCCTCACGAAGGAAGTTGTCGCTGGCCGGCTAAAGCTCGAGGCGTGGGATGAGACCGTCGAGCAATGGATCATTCGGGTGAACCGGTTGGCCGAGTGGTTTCCCGAACTCGAAGTGAACCCGATCACGGAGGCCGATCGCGCAACGCTGATCGAACAGATCTGTTACGGCGAACTCGGTTACCGCGGCATCAAAGACAAGCCCGTGATGCCCGTGCTGCGCGACTGGCTGACCGCGGAGCAGTTGGCCGTAATCGATGATTATTTGCCGGAACGCTTGACGATGGCGAACGGACGAAAGTCACGGCTGCGGTATGGGAAAGAAGGCCCGCCGATTCTCTCTGCACGCATTCAGGAACTCTACGGGATCGAAGGAAAAATCACGCTCGGCCATGGACGTGTGCCGGTTAAGATCGAAG
>DAITQE010000520.1:0-3581 GCA_036833235.1 Opitutus sp. | reverse complement strand
GACGAGGATGACGAAGGTCGCAGCACGACCGAGCAACTCACCGAAGCGGGCGCGCAGGAAGCCGAACAAGACAAAGTGACGCAGGCGGCTCGCGCAGCCCCCAAGAGCGACCGAAGCTAGTCGCAGGCCGCGCTCGGCCGCAACCCTATCATGACAATTAGGTCTGTGCCTTCATGAACACCACTAAAGAAAATTCCGCCTCGATTTGGATGGATCGGGCGGCACTGCCGACATTCCCCTCCCTCGCCGCCAATGAGCACGCTGAGGTATGCGTAGTCGGCGCTGGGATTGCGGGCCTCACCACCGCCTATCTTCTCACTCGCGCCGGAAAATCGGTGATCGTCCTGGAAACGGGTTCAATCATCTCCGGGGAAACCCAGCGCACCACGGCGCATTTGGTCACCGCCTTGGATGATCGCTACTTCGAACTCGAACGCCTGCACGGCGAGCAGGGCGCCAAACTCGTGGCCGAAAGCCACGCCGCGGCGATCGATACCATCGAGCGGATCGTTCGCGAGGAGGAGATTGATTGCGACTTCGAACGGGTGGACGGCTATCTCTTCTCTGCGCCCGACACGCCCTCCGACGTGCTTGACCGCGAACTTGCGGCGACGCATCGGGCCGGATTAACGAAAACGGAAATCGTAGACCGCGCTCCCTTGGTGTCATTCAACACCGGCCGGGCCCTCCTTTTTCCCCGGCAGGCGCAGTTTCATCCTTTGAAATATCTGACGGCGGTCGCGGCCGCCATCGTACGCGACGGCGGACGGATTTTCGCGCATACCCGCGCGGCGAAGATCGCTGGTGGCGAGTCAGCACACGTCGAGACGCGCGAGGGGCTTCAAGTAGCGTGTGATGCCATCGTGGTAGCCACGAACACGCCCGCGAATGACCGGCTGGTGATCCACACGAAGCAGGCCGCTTATCAGACCTATGCGATCGGTGTAGCCGTGCCCGCCGGCGCGGTGCTGAAGGCGTTGTATTGGGACGACGGCGATCCCTTTCACTATGTGCGGGTGCAGCAGGCGACTTCGGGCAACTCCGGTTCAGCGCACGATATTTTGATCGTCGGCGGTGAAGACCACAAATCAGGTCAGGCCGACGACGCCGAGGCCCGCTACGCGAAGCTGGAAGCTTGGACCCGCCAGCGATTCCCGATGGCGACTGAAATTCGATACCGGTGGTCGGGCCAGGTCATGGTGTCCGTTGATCGTCTCGCTTTCATTGGCCGCAATCCGCTCGACCATGACAACGTTTATGTTGCCACGGGCGATTCCGGGACCGGCCTGACTCACGGCACCATCGCCGGGATGCTGATTACCGACTTGATCATGGGTCGGGAGAATCCTTGGACAAAACTCTATCGCCCTTCACGGGTGAAGGTGGGAGCCACCGAAAACTTTGCCCACGAAACGGCCAACATGGCGGCGCAATTTGGCGACTGGCTGACCGAGGGAGACGTCGAGAAAGACCAACTGGTCCCGCTTGGAACCGGCGCGATCGTGCGTCACGGTCTGACAAAAGTTGCCGTCTACCGCGAGGCGGACGGGACATTCCATGAGTGCTCGGCCGTCTGCCCGCACTTGGGCGGCATCGTCTGCTGGAACCACGCGGAAAAAACCTGGGACTGTCCGGCGCATGGCTCACGCTTTGATCGCTTGGGTAAAGTACTCCATGGCCCGGCCAATCAGGATCTCTCCCCCGTTGAGGTCCACGCCCCACTAGCGTCGTGAAAACCAAGGATGGCACCGGAAAGTGTCCGGTTGTTTGCGTGGGCGGCTCGGCCGGTGGCCTTGATGCGTATACCCGATTGCTGCGGCACCTGCCGGCTAATCTTGGCGTGGCCGTCGTCATCGTCAATCACCTGCGAACCGCCGCCACCCGACTTCACGAAATTCTCCCGCGCTTCACTGCGATGCCGGTCGAGTTGATCACGGAAAGACTGATCATCCGGCCCAACCATGTATTCATCATCCCCGAGCGACGGGATTTGCATGTGATACGGCCGGGCAGTCGGACATGCCCAAAAGCGCGATCGCGAGCGGGTGCGTTGATTTTACTCTTTCGCCAGAGGACATCGCCGAAAAGATCGCGCGGATTACTCGTGCGCGGAGGCGTGCCCCACAGCCGATCCGACACCGGCGATAGACCGGTCCATGAAAGGATCGCCCCCAGCGACAAGGCGGACGGTCGTATTTCGCGATCGCCATCATGGCTGAATTCGTCGCTAGGAGGTCAATACCCCACAGATGTGGCGGCTGTGGCGCGTTAGGCTTGCCGTCATGAATGCCTCTCCAAAATCCAAGCCAAACGTTTCCACGGCGAACGCGGCGACAACACATAAGGTCGTATCCGAAAGGGCCTGGCTCGCGCGGCGAAAATTGCTGCTGAAAAGAGAGAAAATCTTCACACGGCAACGCGATGAACTCAGCCGGCAGCGCCATGCGCTACCTTGGGTGAAAGTCGAAAAACCTTATGCGTTCGACACTCCGCGCGGTAAAGCAGCGCTCGCGGATCTTTTCGACGGACGCAGCCAGTTGATCGTTTACCATTTCATGTTCGGTCCTGACTGGAAAGAGGGCTGCGATGCCTGTTCCTTTCTCGCTGATCACATCGACGGCGCCAACCTGCATCTCCCCCACCACGACGTGACCTTGCTAGCGGTCTCACGCGCGCCTCTTCGCAAAATTGCGCCATTTAAGAAGCGCATGGGCTGGCGCTTCCAATGGGTGTCATCGTTTGGCAGCGACTTCAATTTCGACTATCACGTTTCGTTCACCAAACAGGAAATCGCGAAAGGTAAAATCTACTACAATTACGAGCTGACGGAAGGCGGCGAAGAACAGCCGGGCGTCAGCGTGTTCTTCAAGGACAAAAGCGGCGATGTCTTCCACACCTATTCCTCTTACGGGCGAGGCGGCGATCAGTTGATCGGCACCTACAACTACCTCGACCTCGCCCCGCTTGGTCGGAACGAAGAAAAAGGTGGAGGCATGGATTGGATGCGCCTCCACGACAAGTATCCGGCCACGCCGAAAATGAAAAAATCACGAACACAAAACAAAAAGTTGTCGTGATGATTGGTGGCAACTCGGGAATCGGCTATGAGATCGCGCGTCAAACGCGGGCGCTCGGCGTGATGCTTCGGAAATAATTGAAATTTCAGCCCGAGAAAAATCAAGCGAAGCGCATCGAGAAAAAAGGCATAAAGCTCGAGAACTTTACGCTGTCTTTTGAGCTCAAATAATTCTCCAACTTTGCCGGGTCACGCCCAAACGCGCCTTCATTGTTCACGGTGGGATGACGTCGGTCACGAATCATGAAAACCAAGAAGGACGCAGGGAATTTCCCGGTCGTTTGTGTGGGCGGTTCGGCTGGCGGCCTTGACGCCTATACCCGATTGCTCCGGCATCTGCCGGCGGACCTGGGCGTCGCCGTGGTGATCGTGAATCACCTGAGAGCCGTCGCCACTCGACTTCACGAAATTCTTCCGCGCTTTACGGCGATGCCGGTCGAGCTGATCACAGAAAAACTGATCATCCGTCCCAACCATGTGTTCATCATTCCGGCAAAGCGGGATT
>DAITQE010000519.1:0-3584 GCA_036833235.1 Opitutus sp. | reverse complement strand
GGGTCAGACCATGGGGTTTGGGGTTGGTGCTGTTTCTTTTTAGTTTGTTAACGCTTGATCCATCCTCCCAGAAGGCCTGCCGCAGCTCGTGCGCCTCTGCTTCAACTTGTTTCAAAACGGCTGAAGCCTCCTGGTCTCCTTCATTAGCTCCAGTCCACCCAGCCATCAAATTTGCGCTGGCTCCCAAGCATGACCAATATTAGGTGAAACGTCGCCGGTCCCGCCTGCCTTGGACGTCGCCGCGCTTCCTTTTTCACGCAGCCCTCAACCCCCGCAAATAAGATGGCCCACGTCGTCACCGACAAATGCAACGGATGCAAATTCACCGACTGCGTCGAGGTGTGTCCCGTCGCATGCTTTTACGAGTTGGACCACCAGGTGGTCATTCACCCGGACGATTGCATCGACTGCACGGCGTGCGTGGACGTGTGTCCCGTGCAGGCGATCTACGCCGAGCAGAATCTTCCGGCGGAGTTTGCGGCAAACGTCGAATTCAACTCGGCGGAGGCCCGGCGGGTGAAAGATGCGGGCACGCCGGCAATCGCGGCGAAGAAGGACCCGTTACCGACCGCCGAAGAGCGGAAAAAGGCTTTGGGGTTCTGAGGATGCAGCGGGCGAGCGGTGCGGACGAAGGCCAACACCGAGAAAGTCCCGTGATAAGAAAAGAGTCCAATAAACCTAATTTCGACGGTCCAAACCGATCGCGTCTCCGAGTTGTCGGTGGCTTGACGGGCGTCCCGCCCGTGGGTTTGTGAGTGGCATGGGCTTCCAGCCCATGATCTGGCGGCGCTTCCGCCTTCGCCAAGGCTACGGCGAGACAAGTCGCGCCGTCCACGGGCGTCCTGCCCGTGCCACATAAACCGACAACTCGGAGATGCGCCCGATGTCTCCATTCACCTCGTAGGTTGCGCGCTCGCCGCGCAACGTTTGGACAGGCACGAATGCGCTTTCCCGACCGGACCGTTGCGCGGCGAGCGCGCAACCTACCGTCTCCACTCGCTCACGCTCGCGGTTCCGATGGAACCCGCCAATCTCAACTCACAACCTGCTCACAACCTGCACGCTTCCAAGGCACTGCTGCACCAATGCGGTCAGACTTCGCACCTCGTAAGGTTTTGCCAGATACGTGATGTCCCGATCATCCGGTATCCCCGTTTTCGTCAAGTCCACGCTGTAGCCGCTGGTGATCAAAACCTTCAACGTGGGCCGTTCCTCCTTGAAGCGTTTTGCCAGGTCGAGACCCGTCAGACCATTTGGCATCACCATGTCCGAAAACAACAGATCGATTTCCTCCGCGTGCTCGGCCCAGACCTGAATCGCACTCTCGCCATCGACCGCTTCGAGCACCCGATAACCGTTTTTCCGCAGCGTCCGCGAAACCATGTAGCGCACCATCTGCTCGTCTTCCACCAGCAGGATGCAGGCACCGTCGTGCCGCAGATCGACCAGGTCACGCGCCGGCGCAGCCGCCTCGGCGTGCGTGGCGACGGGCAGAAAAATCCGGAAGGTGCTCCCTTTGCCCGGCTCGCTGTGCACTTCCGTCCAACCGTGGTGCTGCTTCGTGATGCCGTAAACCGTCGCCAGCCCCAAGCCCGTCCCCTTGCCCACTTCCTTGGTGGTAAAGAACGGCTCGAAGATATGCGCCAGCGTCGCCGCGTCCATGCCGCTACCCGTGTCGTGAACCGTAAGCCGCACGAACGTTCCCGGGCGGGCGTCGTGATTCGGTGCCGACGCCGCGGCGCCGAGCACCGTCTGCGCGGTGGCAATCGTCAACCGGCCCCCCGCTGGCATCATCGCGTCGCGCGCATTGACGCACAGGTTGGTGACGACCTGCTCGATCATCCCCACATCACCTTCAATCCACATCGGCATCGCGGCGCGAAGAAAATCCAGGTGAATGTTTTCGCCCAGCAAGCGGCGAACCATTTTGAGCAGGTTGTCGATCACCTCGTTGAGGTCCACGACCTTGATCTCGATCACCTGCTGGCGGCTAAAGGTCAGCAGCTGGCGCGTCAAACTCGCCGAGCGCTGCGCCATCTTTTCCAGCTCCTTGACCGCACTCTTGATGCTTGGCGTCGCTTCGGGATTCGACGAGAGAAGCCCAAGCTGCATGAGCGTTGCCGTGAGGATGTTGTTATAATCGTGCGCGACCCCGCCGGCGAGTTGTCCCACCGCCTCCATTTTCCGTGCCTGCGCGAGCTGGTCCATCGTCGTTTCCAACTCGGCCGTGCGCTGCCTCACCCGGTTTTCAAGATCTTCGATCTTCAACTGCGACAGCTGCGTGACACGCCACTTTTCGGTTAGCGCGGTGGCGAGCTGCTGCGCTTCGATATTGTCGAACGGCTTTTTTAGAATCAGCAGCCGGTCGGAATGGCCGAGTTTGGCAAACAATTCGTCCCAGGAATAATCGGAATACGCGGTACAGATCACGACCTGCAAGTCCGGCTGGACGTCCCACATTCTTGCCACGGTTTCGATCCCGCCCCAACCAGGCGGCATCCGCATATCGACGAACGCCACCGCATACGGGCGCCCTTCTGCCCGCGCGCGCGTGACGCATGCCAATCCTTCCGCGCCTTGATAGGCAGAGTCCATTTCGAACGTCGGAGTGAGCGGCCTGGTAGTGGTGGCGGCAGTGGCGGAGCCGAATAAATCCGCCATGGCTGTCGCCAATGCATCGCCACCACGCTCGGCTTTACCGAGAATCTTGCGAAAGTCTTCGTGAATCGCGCGGCTGTCGTCGACGACGAGCACTCGCGGGTTCTTGGCTATGATTTCGTGGCTCATGCGGCTTTCTCTTTTGGACGATAAGGTAACTCGACGGTGAACTCCGCGCCTTTGCCGGCTCCGTCACTGACAACAAAAATCGCTCCTCCGAGCTCCTGCGCGGTGAGTCCGCCGCTGTGCAGACCGAACCCGTGGCCGTTGGCGCGCGTGGTGAAGCCGTGGTTGAAAATTCGCGTGAGGTTCTCCGCCGGAATACCGACACCGTTGTCGCTCACCCGAATGCAAACCCGCTCTTCATCACTCGTAATCTGGAGCGTGATTCGCTTATCGGCGCGGCCGGATTCGTCGCAGGCATATTTCGCGTTGCGGATCAGGTTCACCAGAATCTGCAAAACCTTGTGCTTTTCCACCGTGATGCTTGGTCGATCCCGATAATCCCGGACCAACGCAACGCCGTGCCGTTCGAGTGCGCCAGCGTTCATTTGCACGGCATCCTCCACCATCTCCGCGACGGCCACCGTTTCCACCACGCCCGAAATGCGGGCGTAGTTCTGCTGCATGGCGACGATCTCCTTGATGTGCTCGATATTTTTTTGGAGAAGCTCCACCTCTCGCAGAATGGTGGTTTGCTCAGTGGCTAGGTGATCGGCGAGCGTTTGCAGGAACTGCGGCACCTGCCGCCCTCGCGGATTGTGGGTGAAAAACGATGCCAGATCCTTCTCGTGCTCGCGCAACAACGCACTCATCTGGGCCACGATCGCGACCTTCGAATCGCGCACCTCGTCCAATACCAGCGTGGCGGATACGTTGACGCTATTGAGCACATTGCCGACGTTGTGCAGCACACTCGTGGCGAC
>DAITQE010000518.1:0-3585 GCA_036833235.1 Opitutus sp. | reverse complement strand
CCAGATTTTCGCCCGCCGAATATTTGATGTATGTGGGACCGAGTCGGGCGACCGTTACGGTTTGTCCGGCCGCGAGGTTAGTAGGACCTAAAAGGATACGGCCATCGGCAACGAGGCTGACGGTGACGCGCACGGATGCGAGCGCCACCAGCAGCATCTGCGGCTTTTCCGGCACAGAGGCCGGTGAAACGGGAGCCACAGGAGCAAGGGAGGTGCTTGCGTGCGAAATTTCCGCGGGTTTGCCCTTCACGCTGAAGAGTGGGCGTGCAAACAATAGAGCCACGATCGCCATGCCGGCGAAGACGGTGGAGGCCACCAGCGGACGGCGGCGGCGGGATTTTGGCGGACGAGGCAGGATCGACGTTTGAGAGGTTGATGGCATCGAGCGCGTGGTTTCGCCGACAAGATGCCGTTCCAACAGATCGTGGGCGTAATTCAGGTCTTTAATCCGGGTCTGTGCTCGCTGATAGAGATCAGGGTCGTTGACAAACCGGTCGGGGCGCCACGCATCGACGAGCTGGCTCCACGAACGCGCGACGAGCTCCGTCGGTGCGCCAGGGTCGAGTTCAAGGATTCGATAGCAACGGTCGATTTCGCCTTGCGTAGGAATTTGATGCATGGACTTCAAGGATGCTGGAACGCCCTCAATAAATTTGGTCTAGAGGCCATTTTCGCCTCCTGCAAACCCGATCCACGGAAACGGCTTAATATCCACCCTGGCGAACAATCACGAGGTGGTTTTCGACGTGGCATGGGCATCTTGCCCATGTCTGCGGATCTTCCCGAACCCACGGGCAGGATGCCCATGCCACTTGCAAACCGTTCCGCATCCCACCGTCAACTCGCAGATGCGCCGGTTTAACGGCTTAAGCGGGTGGCGATTTGTCGCTAGTCGCAATATATCTTTCGGTTTGCTCATGCGCCGCTTCCCCCGCTCGGTTTGCGTTTTCATCCTGTTGGTAGTGCTCGCGCCATTCGCGCGTGCCGTCGAAACCGGTTCCGAACCGTGGCCGGCCGGCTCGTCTCCGCAGGAAATTGGCAAGCGCGTGGCGGAGCATTTCATCGCCAGCCCGCATCCTAACTTCGGCCGCGCCACGCCGCCGGCACGCATCACGTATCCGGAGGTTTGCACTTGGTATGGCGCGCTGGTCTTCGCGAAAGCGACGGGTGACGAAACCATGGCGAAACAATTGGCCGAACGCTTTGAGCCACTTTTTCGCGAGGAAAAAAATCTCGTCCCCGTCCCCGAGCACGTTGACTACACGGTCTTCGCGTCCGTGCCTTTGGAGCTGTTCATCCAAACGAAGGAACAGCGCTATCTCGCGCTGGGCGAGTGGATGGCAATGAAGCAATGGGATGAGCCGTTTGGCGCGCGGGCCACGCCGGAGGCTTGGGAATATTATCGGAAAGGGCTGTCGTGGCACACCCGGCTGTGGATCGATGACATGTTCATGATCACCATGGTGCAGGCGCAGGCGTATCGCGCGACAGGACTTCGCCGCTACGTCGATCGTGCGGCCAGGGAAATGGTTTTCTACCTCGATAAACTCCAGCAGCCGAACGGGCTTTTCTATCACGCGCCTGACGTACCGTTTTTCTGGGGACGCGGCGACGGGTGGATGGCTGCCGGGATGAGCGAACTCCTGCAGTCGCTGCCTGCGGACAACCCGGATCGTCCCCGCATTCTGAAAGGTTACCGGCTCATGATGGAAGGCCTCCTGAAGAATCAGGACAAATCCGGCATGTGGCGGCAGTTGATCGATGATCCCGCAGCGTGGCCGGAGACGTCGTGCACGGGGATGTTCACGTTCGCGTTCATCACGGGGGTGAAGGAAGGCTGGCTCGATGAGAAAACGTATGCGCCGGCGGCACGAAAAGCGTGGCTCGCACTGGTGGGGTATCTCGATGCCAACGCGGACATCCGCGACGTTTGCCAGGGGACCAACAAGAAAAACGACCGGCAGTATTACCTCGATCGGAAACGTCTCACGGGAGACTTGCATGGACAGGCGCCGTTGCTCTGGTGCGCTGCGGCCTGGGCGCGATAAGTTCCATGCGTGCGCGTGTGAGAGGCGAGCTCGTAACCTGCCTGCTGCTGCTCGGCGGGCTGTTTCCGGTTTCTGGGCGGGCCGTCACGGCCACAAGCTTGAGTAGCTTCGAGGGCATCGAAGAACCGCTGGTGCGTTACGCGCCGGGCACCGGCACGTTCGTGCATGACGATTTCGTTAATATCACCGAAATCAGCGAGGGCGTATTTCGAATGGCGTTACGCTACCGTTCGGAAGAATGGGACGGCGATCGCGACACGCCCAACAAGGATCGGCAGCGCGCGGAGGTGAAAGGCTTGGGGGTTCACCAGGAAAACGGCGAGACCTTCGATTATGCGACGACCTGGCGAACCAGCGCAGGCCTTCGCGGGGCCAGCCGATTCTGCCACATCTTCCAGTTGAAGGCGACCAACGGGGATAGTGGAGCTCCGGTGGTGACCGTCTCGATCGACGAGGGAAGTCAGCATGCGTCGCTTCGCTACTGGTCCGGCAAGGCGAAGCAGGCGACGGTCGCACGCGAGTTTGGCTGGACGCCCGGCACGTGGCAGACGGTGCGGATTCGCATCAAGACCTCCACGACCGCGGATGGCGAGGTGCTCGCCTCGATTGACGGCGATCCGTTTCAAGGTGCGCATGACGTCGCGATCTACCGAACGGGGGCGACCGACTACCGACCCAAATGGGGGCTTTATCGCGGCGTAAAAAGCGGGCTGGCGCTGGGCGACGATTATGTGGAGCACAAAAATATTTCTGCTCAAAAAACCGGTGACGCATCGATGTCGGAGTCGAATGCACTTGAAACCAGCGCGCGAAGAATCGCCAAGGATTCGCCGGCCAAGGCGCTAGTGTGGTTGCAATCGCAGCCATCGTCGCCGGGGCGGGCGGAAGCGATTGCGACGATTGCGACAGAGTGGGCGTGTAACGAACCGGCTGCAGCGATGGCCTACGTTGAGACGCTGCCACCGACCGAGGGTCGGGCGGATGCGTTGCAGCGCGTTTTCAACCGCTGGACTGACCGGGATCCCGACGCGGTTTTGCATTGGGTTGCCGCGCGGGCACCGTCGGCAGAGCTGGATCCTTTGCTCTGGTATTTTGCCACGGATACAACGCTGCGGTACGTCGTCCGCGACAAGGCACTGGCCGGAGCCCAACTGGTCGGTGACCCGGAGCTGCGCGCGCGTGCGATCGAGCACGTCGTGCTAATCTGGGCGCGCCACGCCCCGGCAGACGCGGCGCGTTACGTGAAGGAGAGTGCGCGTTTGAGCACCGCGCAGAAGGCGGCAATTTTTAAGAAGTTTCCGACTGGGAAATCGTGAGCGGTTCGGCAAGAGCGCTTGCATCACAGGCTGCAGCCGGATCAATGCATTCGGAAACCACGGATCACACAGATTAGCACGGATATTCAGAGGAATGGATTGAACGATGTGCCACCGACGGTTCGAGCACCGTTCGATGCCTCGTTGCACCTGGAGCACCTCACAATGCATTGATCCGTGCCCATCCGCGATATCCGTGGTCAACTCCGACTCATTGCCAC
>DAITQE010000517.1:0-3603 GCA_036833235.1 Opitutus sp. | reverse complement strand
CAGTCTACACGCCGCTGGCGCGCTCCGCTAGACTGTGCTCCGGAGACCGCTTACGAACGATCTAGGTCGCGATGTAGGCTTCGAGGCCGCTAAACGCCAGAGGCGGCGTTCATAGGAGCGTTCTTAGCGACGTTCATGGGAGCGCGGGCGTCCCGCCCGCATTCCGAAATGAGCAGGCGGGACGCAGTGCCGAATCCTTCCTCGTTACAGGTTTTTCCCATTTTCACTCTCGCTCTCAGCTACACTCCGAGCGGACGGGACGTCCGCGCTCCCAGGTTCCCGTTGCTGAAAACAATCCCCCCTCACGCTTATAGCACCACTGTGACGGGATTGTCTCGCGGCTACAAAGCTACAAAGGCAACTGACTGCAAACAAAAGGGCCTCAGGGTGCAGCACCTTTTTTGTGCCCTTTTTGCGCTTTTTGTGGCCATTTCGGTCGGAACGCGCGGTTCTACCGCCGACCTCATTGCCTGCCACTTCATGCCCGCTTCGATTGATTTTCGTTATCAAACCACTCCCCATCATCTGCCAGTCGGCGGATCCTTCGCGGTTCCCCGCGAACACGGTTTTCGCGATACCTCCGCCACGGAGCTGCGTGAGCTCGTAGCGGCGGTTGAAGCAGGACAGCCCTGGGCGAAAGTCGTCGCAGAGGCGTTCGCGGAGCAGAAGCCTTGGTTGCATCAGATTATCACCGCGCCGCAGCGCACCGGTTTTTTCGGCTCGGTGCTGCCCGCAGGTCGAGGAACCGTGCTGGATATCGGCGCTGGTTGGGGGCAGATCTGCCGTCCTCTCGCGCGCGATCGGCCGGTTGTGGCGGTTGAGCCCGTCGCAGAACGACTGGCGTTCATCCGCGCCGCGGCGCAACAAGAAGGCGTCGCCGATCGCATCACGTATTTGGAAGCAGACTACCTCGAATTGGAGTTCGACACGCGTTTCGAAGTCATTTGCGCAATCGGCGTTCTCGAATGGGCGGGAGCGTTTCAGACGCACAGCGATCCGCAGGAGCGCCAGCGCCATTTTCTGCGGAAGACGCGCGCGGAACTGGCTACCGGCGGCTGCTTGGTCCTCGGCATCGAAAATCGGATTGGCTTGAAATATCTCCTCGGCGCGCCCGACGATCATATCGGCGTGCCGAATATCGCGTGCCTGCCAGCACCTCTCGCCGCGCAACGCTGGAAGGCGGCCAGCGAGCATACGTTGCGCAGTTTCACCTACTCACGCGCCGAATTGCAGCAACTCCTGCACGATGTCGGTTTTGAGCGCATCGAATTTTTCGGTGCTTTCCCCGACTACAAATTACCCGAGCAGATTATTCCGTTCGGAGAAGACGGCCGGAAAATCGATCGATGGCTTTCGCAGCACGTCCCCCCGACTGAACATAATGGATACGACGGTTCGCCTTTGCCATCGGAATTCATCGAGGCCCTAAATGCCCAGTACCAAACCCTAGCTCTTGAAGGTGTCGCCCATTCGTTCGTACCGAGCTTTTTCGTGCGCGCCAGTTAAGACAGATCGGAATGAACCACGAAGACACAGAGACACCGAGAAAACCCCGGAATCGACGCAGGTCCACATCGGTCTTCTTTGTGCCCTTTGTGCCTCTGTGGTTAAACAGGGATTGAATCAGATCCGAATGAACCACGAAAACACCGAGACACGAAGAAAACTTTGGAATCCCCTTATGGACCACAACGACAGCGAGACACAAAGAAATCGTCTGAATGACCTGAGCCATCGGGTCATTGGGCTGTGTATGGAAGTACATCGCGAACTCGGGCCAGGACTATTGGAATCCTCCTACGAGGAGGCGCTCGCGTACGAGCTCACGCAAGCCGGCCTTTCATTCGAGCGTCAGCGCGAAACGCCGCTGCATTATAAGGGCGTCCGGCTCAATTGCGGCTATCGGATCGATTTTTTAGTTGAAAGCGAACTGATCCTGGAACTCAAGGCCGTGACTGAGCTCGCACCCATACCCCACGCTCAGCTGCTGACGTACCTGAAACTTGAGCGCCGCTCGCTTGGTTTGTTGATCAACTTCAACAACCTTGTTTTGAAGGACGGCATCCGTCGCGTGGTGGCTGGGAGTCTATTCAAATCTGAGAAACGTTTCGGTTCCGACCTCGGCAAGCTGGCCCTTCTTCTCTGTGCCTTCGTGCCTCTGTGGTTTACCCGGAGTTGATTCCCGAACGGAATGAACCACGAAGACACAGAGACACAGAGAAAACGTCCAAGTCCGAGGCTCGTTCCTCTTCTCCGTGTCTCCGTGCCTCTGTGGTCAATTCTGGCCGTCACTCCGTATGGCTGAGGATCCTTTCCACGATGTTTGGCAACAGCTGATCACGGCGCAGCTCATCGCCGGGATCCCGCAGCCGCTTGGCGGAGGGAATGTCGACCGCCATCCATCGCAAGCGCGCTCGTCGTGGCGTGCCCGTCGACCCGACGGCACGCCGATAAAACTGACCGTCGCCGCCGACCTCACGTCTTACTGCTCACACGCCGACGCATTCACAGCCGCAGCGCCAGACCTCGGCCCCAGAATTCTTTTCCGTCACCGGCTTAACACTACGGAGATCGTCGGTGAATCGTTCATTTCAGGACGCGCTCTCGATTCCGTTCTCTCCGACACCAGCGCTGATATCGAAACAATCGCGAACGCCGTCGCGAAACTTGCGGCAACGCTGAATGGATTGGAGCGCCCATCCAACGAGTCAGCGCGTTTGCAGGAGTGGGATGCGTGGACGGAATCGTTTTTAAGTCTCTCTCATTGGGACACGAGAGCCCGACGATTTCTGAGAGACTACGTGCTGCCCGCGCTGCGCTCGAGCTTGTTCGTTCCCCGCCCCACAACGCGCTGGATCCACGGCGATTTCATCGGGCGCAACCTACTCATCGATGATGTCGGAGAGGCGCGGGTGATCGATGCTGAGTTTGCCGTCGAAACCCATTTTCCTTCCGCAGATACGGCGCGTTTCTACGCGCTAACTCCCGGTGCAGACCGACTGGCTCCGCTATTGGAGGCAGCGTTGCCGCATCCAGGCGCTGGAGCGTTCCTGCTGTTCTGGTTGCAGCAAATCGAACGTGAAATCGCGTTCAATCACCCCGAGTACGTGATCCGCTGGCTACCGTCCAGATTGAGCGAGATTCGACGACTCACCGAGTCGCTGGTTGGTCATAGTTTGACAGAATGTCCCTGGCCACGGCACGTGTCGGCGGCAGGCGTGCCCGAATCATCTTCCATCGAGTGTCATTTGGAGGAGGCGCGCTGGCTGATCGACTCGCCGGATTTCGCGCTGCGCCTCTCCGGTTGGTGTCACCGCGGCGGCGATACTGAAGCGATTGTCACGGTCGAGATCCTCGCTGACGGACGCCGTCTGACCGACAGCGCCATGCAACCGAGGCCGGACGTCCAGGCACACTTCGGCGGAGTTCCAGCCGCGCTGCAAACCGGCTTCGTCCTCCAGGTGCCTCCAGTTGATCCGCTGGCAAAACTGACGCTCGTCGCGGTGCTGGCGTCAGGCAAGCGCGAGATGTTCTGGTCAACGATCGCGGGCGACCTCCCGGGCCGCGGACCGGTTTTGTGCTCTTACGCGGCTTGGGCAGGAC
>DAITQE010000516.1:0-3607 GCA_036833235.1 Opitutus sp. | reverse complement strand
TGGGTCGCGCGCGCGGAATTGGAGAAAGCTGTCGGCGGTTCGCTGAGCGGAAAACTGCTGCAGATTTCAGCGAACGAGGAAACCGTGCACGGGAGATGAACACAAATATGCCTAAGCTCGAAGAACAGACCACTCCGCAAGCTCGGGATGTGGACGATCACGGTCTTGACCACGACAACGACCAGCACAATGAGCCTGCGCATAGCGATCACCACGAGACGCGATCGGCCGAGTTCATTCGGCTCGGCGTCATGGCGGTGGTGATTCTCGCCAGCCTCACAGGTTGGTGGAAAAGTTACATGAGTCGCGACTGGCTTGCCTTTGCGGCCACACTTATTGGCGGATTCCCTATTTTCAAAGAGGCGTGGGAGAATCTGCGCAAGCGGCGCATGACAATGGAGCTGTCGATGACGCTGGCGCTCGTCGCTGCGCTTTGTATCGGGCAGTTTCTGACTGCGCTCGTGATCGCGTTTTTCGTGCTCTTTGCCGAGTTAGTCGAAAATTACACCGTCGGCGGTGGGCGACGGGCGATCCAAAATCTCATCGATGCGCTGCCGCGTCAGGTCAGAGTGCGGCGTGCCGGCCAGGAACGTGAGTTGGGCACGAACGAAGTTGCCGCGGGCGAGACGATCATCATTCGGCCCGGCGAGCGCATTCCCGCCGACGGCGTGGTGAGCAAAGGTCACAGTTTTGTCGATCAATCTTCGATCACCGGCGAGTCGCTGCCGATTGAAAAAGTCGAGCAGAGCAAAGTGTTCGCCGGCACGATCAACAAGGATGGCGTGCTGGAAGTGATCGTGGAAAAAATCGGACGCGACACGACCTTCGGCAAAATCATCGAGATCGTCGAGCAAGCTGAAAAATCTCGGGCGCCCGTGCAGGGCATCGCGGATCGCCTTGCAGCGGGGCTTGTGTATTTCGCGTTCGGCGCGGCGGTGATCACGCTCATCGTTACACGCAATATCACTTCGACCATCGCTGTGATCATCGTCGCGGGCGCGTGCGGCGTTGCGGCCGGCACGCCGCTGGCGATTCTCGCTGGAATCGGCAGCGCGGCTCGGCGCGGCATCATCACGAAGGGCGGGCTTTATCTCGAACAGCTCAGCCGGATCGACACGGTTGTACTGGACAAAACCGGCACGCTCACTCTCGGAATTCCCCAAGTGACTGCTGTGCGTGGGCTCGACGGCGCCACGGAAAACGATGTGCTCCAGACCGCTGCAATCGCCGAGCAACATTCCGAGCATCCGCTCGGCGAAGCCATTGTGCGCCGCGCGCGGGAGCGCAACTTGCCGTTGCGCGAGTATTCGCAACTGCGTTACTCGCCAGGCAAAGGAATCGTCGTCGAGGAATCAGGGACGCGCGTTATGGTCGGGACGCGCGCATTGTTCGAAGAGCATGGCGTGCCGGTTCCGGCGAATGCACTTTCCGAAGTTGGCGGTCACAGTGGCGCTGGCAAAACCGTCGTACTCGTCGGACGCGGCCGTCGCGTTCTCGGCACCGTGACGCTGGCCGACCAGCTTCGCGCCGAAGCGAGGCAAGCGGTCAACGATCTCAAAGCGCAAGGTTATCGTGTGATCCTGCTAACCGGTGACAGCTCCGAGACGGCAAAAATTATCGGTCGCGAGCTGGGCGTCGATGAATCGATCGGGGACCTGTTGCCCGAGCAGAAAGTGGAAAAAATTCGCGAGTTGCTACGCGCGGGCCGGAAAGTGGCGATGGTCGGCGACGGCGTAAACGACGCTCCTGCGCTGGCCGAAGCAACAGTCGGCATCGCGATGGGCCAGGGCACCGACGTCGCGCTCGAAACGGCGGATGTCACACTGATGACCAGCGATCTCTCGCGCCTGGTGGAAGTGCTCGCGATTAGCAAACGGTGCTATCGCGTAATCATGTTCAACTTCTGGGGCACCATCCTCGTGGATACCGCCGGTATCGTGCTCGCCTTTCTCGGAATGCTCGCCCCGATCATCGCGGCGCTGATCCATGTCGGCTCAGAGTTGGCGTTCATCCTCAACTCCGCTCGCCTCTTTCGACAACAGCCGACTGGCTGAAAACCACAATAGATGAATTCCTATGAACGATAAACCCAGTATCACGCGAAGAAGATTTCTCACGGGAACAGCCGCTGCGGCCGGCGGCGTTTCGTTGTTGCGAAGTCTTGCTCCGGTTACAGCGCAGACGATTTCGCCAACCGCGACGCCGGTTCCACTCGCACAACCGGGTCGCGACTACACGCCGGTTATTACTCCGAACAATGTTTCGTTGCCGTGGAAGATCGTTGATGGCGTGAAGGTTTATCACCTCGTCGCTGAGGAAGTGAAACACGAGTTCGCGCCGGGATTGCAGGCCTACTGCTGGGGATTCAACGGTCGCGTGCATGGTCCAACGATCGAAGCCCTCGAAGGTGATCGCGTTCGAATCTATGTGACGAACAAATTGCCCGCCGCCACCAGCGTTCATTGGCACGGGATCATCCTGCCGAACGGAATGGACGGAGTTGGCGGGTTAACACAACCGGTGATCAAACCGGGCGAGACGTTCAAGTACGAGTTCATGCTGCGGCAGCACGGCACGCACATGTATCACTC
This sequence comes from Opitutus sp., assembly GCA_036833235.1. Lineage (GTDB taxonomy): Bacteria > Verrucomicrobiota > Verrucomicrobiia > Opitutales > Opitutaceae > Opitutus. Next base: position 1,016 of record DAITQE010000516.1, on the reverse strand, counting down.
GCATCACGATGAGATGACGCAGATGGCGCTGGGATTGATGGGACTGTTCGTGATCCATCCGCGCAGTCCCAAGTACCGCGTGGACCGTGATTTTGCGTTTCTCTTGAGCGAGTGGCGAATCGATACCGGCACGATGCGGCCAAATCCAAATGAGATGACTAATTTCAATGTTTTCTCTTTCAACGCGCGCATCTTTCCTGGAACCGAACCGCTCGTAGCCAAGCTCGGTGATCGGGTGCGAATCCGTTTCGTCAATCTCAGCCCGATGGAGCATCATCCGATGCACGTTCATGGCCACAGCTTTCGGGTTGTTGAAACCGACGGCGGACAAATTCCCGAGTCTGCGCAACAGATCGAATCGACTGTACTCGTCCAAGTCGGGAGCGCTCGCGCAATCGAGTTCATCGCAGACCAACCAGGCGATTGGCCGGTGCATTGCCACATGACGCATCACACCATGACTCAGATGGGCGATAAATTTCCGAACATGATCGGCGTTAAACCCGGAAAGCTCGACGAGAAAGTTCGCAGTTCGCTCCTACCCGGCTATATGACGATGGGCGCAACGGGCATGGCCGATATGGGCACAATGGGAATGAAGGTTCCACACAACAGCCTGCCGATGGTCGGCGGCGCCGGGCCATTCGATTACATTTCCATGGGCGGCATGTTCACAGTGCTGAAAATCCGGGAAGGAATTACATCGTATGAAGATCCAGGTTGGTATCGCCATCCGGATGGAACTGTTGCCAGCCTTGCCGCGGCCGGCGACTTATCACGCGATGGCGTAGACATTCAGGCCGGACCGAAGCAACCCGATCAGCCCATGCACCATCATCAAGGATCGTAAAAATCCCGAATGCAAAGCGCCAGAATCATGCAGCGCAGGTTCGTTCCTTTGCTGTTCGTCATAGTTGTCGCGAACATTTTCGGGAGTGAAGTCGCCGACGAGCATACGGCTGCGATCACCGCGACCGTGGACGGATTTCACGATGCGCTTCGTCGCGGCGACGCGA
>DAITQE010000515.1:0-3610 GCA_036833235.1 Opitutus sp. | reverse complement strand
CCGCTGCTCTGTGCCGGCATCACGACGTATTCCCCGATGCGCCACTGGAAAGTTGGTCCCGGGCAGAAGGTCGGCATCGTCGGCTTGGGCGGCCTTGGCCACATGGGCGTCAAGTTCGCGAAAGCGTTCGGCGCCGAGGTCGTGCTATTCACCACGTCGCCCAACAAGGTTGCCGATGGCAAACGCCTGGGCGCCCACGAAGTGGTTATATCCACCGACGAAGCACAGATGACGGCGCAGGCTGGCAGCTTCGATTTCATCCTGGACGCGGTGTCCGCCACGCACGATCTCAACGCCTACCTCAACCTGCTGAAGCGTGACGGCCATCTGGTATTGGTCGGCGCGCCCGAGAAGCCGCTGCCTGTGGCGGCGTTCCCGCTGCTCTTCCGCCGTCGCTCCATCTCCGGCACGCTCATCGGCGGCCTGCCCGAGACGCAGGAGATGCTGGATTTCTGCGGGCAGCACGCCATCACGAGCGACATCGAAATGATTCGCATGGACCAGATCAACGAAGCCTACGAGCGCATGCTCAAGAGCGACGTGAAATACCGTTTCGTGATCGACATGGCTTCGCTCAAGTGAGGGACGACGCAGTTTCCAGCCGCGAAAACGCGTTCGCTCCAGACGGGGAGAAATCGGTGGACGGGCTACCTTCTGCGTAGCCCTGCGCGGGAGCGGAGGGATCCCGCCGCTCCCGCGGCGGGCTACAACGCACTGTTCCCGAGGAGGCGAACGCCAACAACCGGAGCCCATCTCGTAAATCGGCCGACGCATGGAGGCGGGCGGTTCGCTCCAGTGAGAGCGATCCCAGCCCTCGAACCCATACGTCCACGGCACTTGTAACTCGCGCGCGGGCTCTTTGAGTGGCGGACGTTCACACGATGCCAGTTCCCGACACCACTTCCGCAGAAGCGATCGACCACTATGCAGTCGGCGAGCGAATCATCGCGAGCAAAGGCACGGCGTGGGACGGCGTCCGACTCTCGGTTTTCGCGCTCCCTCCGGTGGCTGAGACGTTCACCACGCCGGCCGTTACCGAGCCGTTCATCGCCTGGACTGTTTCCGGCGAGGCTGAAGCACAGGAACGCGAGAACAATGGGCCGTGGGTTACGAGTCGGTTGAAAAAAGGAGCCATGTACCTCACGGCGGGTGGCGCGCCTTACGACTTCCGCTGGAAAACGCTCACGCCTGAGCCGTTTGAAGTCGTGCTCGTTCTCCTCAGCTTGACGCTGTTCAACGAGGCATTGGAGGAAATTTTCGGTAAGGATGCCGCGCATGCCCGCTTGCGCGATGTATCCGGTTTCGTAGATCCGCGCCTCAGTTCGCTGCTACAACAATTACGGGAAGAGGCGACACGGCGTTCGGCGAGCCGCCTTTTTGTCCGAGGCATTGCGCATGCGATTGCCGTACATCTCGCGCGAAACTACGCGGCACTGACTGAAAAACCGTACGGCGAAACATCGTCGCTGCCTGGTTTCAAACTGCGCAGAATTACCGATTGGATGGCCGAGCACATTGCGGAGGAATTCAGTCTCGCAAGATTGGCCGCCCAGGCCGGCATGAGCGCGTTTCACTTCAACCGGCTCTTCAAACGCGCGACCGGCGTTCCGCCGTCGCGCTATCAAATCAAACTGCGGATGGACGCCGCCCGACGTCTGCTGCGCGAGACGAAGAAGAGCGTGATTACGATTGCAAATGAAGTCGGCTATTCAAACCCGAGCCATTTCGCGCAGCTCTTTCGGAAAGAAACCGGCCTTTCTCCGAGCGACTATCGGCGCGAGCGCTAGCCCGTAATTCACAGCTCGGTGGAGCCGCAGCCAAACTCGATTTACGGAACGAATGGCCACAAGAAGCACAAAAAACGCAAAAAAAAGCGTGCCGGTCTTTGCGCCTTGTGTGCTTTCTGTGGCTAAATTGCCTCGGGAAAATTCCTGGCAGCGAAACAAGATTCACGAGCCACGTAATACAGCGGCTCAGCTGTCTGCCTTGTTCCAAACCGTCTGCTGAATTCAGCTCAGGTTTCACTCAACTGGATCTGCTTAAACTTCGGCACGAGCACATGCATGATCGCCCAAGCCACCAGATAAGCGGAGCCGCAAACGATGAAAAGGATGCCGTAACCGAGTTCCGTTTTCCCCATCGCCGCAAAGTGCGCGAGGAGCTTCCCCGCCGCCCAGGCAATCAGGATGCCACCAATCGCTCCAGCCATGCCGCCGAGGCCCGTCACCGACGCGACCGCTTTTTTCGGGAACATGTCGGAGACGATGGTGAAAATGTTGGCCGACCAGGCCTGGTGCGCCGAGCAGGCGATCGCGATGGTCGCGACGGCGAACCAGGTGTTGATCGCGCCCAATTTTGATGCGAGCAGCACGGAGAGCGGGAACAGCGCGAAGATGAACATGGCGAGCTTGCGCGCTTTGTTGGCGTCCATGCCGCTGTTGATGAATTTTTTGGGCAGCCAGCCGCCGAAGATCGAGCCCAGCGTGGCCACGGAATAGATGATCGCGACGGCCCAATCCCATCGGATGATCCCAGGGATCGTAGTCGGGTCGCCGGTAAATCCCGGATTCGCGGCCATAAACGCCCGCGTCTTGGTTGCATTCTCGCCGTCCAGAAACGAAGGAAGCCAGAAGAGGAAAAACCACCAGATCGGGTCCGTCAGGAACTTGCCCAGAACGAAGGCCCACGTCTGGCGGAAGGTCAGCAGCCGAGCACCCGAGATTCTCGCACCCACCACATCCGCCTTTTCCGCGGCCTGTTCATCCTTATCGCTGTGAATATAGTCGTATTCAAGCTGCTTGAGATGGCCGGTCTTGAGCTTGTCGGCGGGCGAGGCATACGTCGCATACCAAAACGCGATCCAGATCAGGCCAATCGCCCCCGTCAGGACGAAGGCCCATTCCCAACCCCAGTTTCGGGCGATGAAAGGCACCACGAGCGGGGCGACGATCGCGCCGACGTTAGCACCGGAATTATAGAGACCTGTCGCGAAGGCCCGCTCTTTCTTCGGAAACCATTCCGCGATGGTTTTGTTCGCGGCCGGGAAATTTCCCGCCTCGCTCAAACCCAGCGCGGCGCGCCAGAACCCAAAGCTCAGCGCGTGGTGACCGAAGGCGTGCCCGATTGCGGCGAAACTCCAGCCGGTGAGCGCGTAGGCGTATCCCCGCTTGGTGCCCACCCGGTCGATAAACCGGCCTGCGAGCAGCATGCCGACCGCGTAGGCGACCTGAAACGCCATGACGACCCTCGAATAATAGAGCTCCTGAATGGCAGCATCGGGACCAAAGACGCCATCGGTCCGCAGCGTGGGGTAGAGAAGTCCGAGGACTCCGCGATCGAGGTAGTTGATCGTCGTCGCGAAGAAGACCAACGCGCATATCGTCCAGCGATAGCGCCCGATCTCGGCATTGATTTTGTTGAATTGGCTCATCGTGTTGGGGCTGGGTTTGCGCGGGCGTCGGGTTTTAACGCGCAGGCGACGGGGCTGAATTGAGACTGCGGGTAACTTTGGCTGGGGTCACCGTGACATGGTTGAAGATGATTGTACCCGCATGCTGCACAAGGTCGGTGTCAGTCACACTGTTGAATGTCGAGTTGCTGATCCGAATGT
>DAITQE010000514.1:0-3622 GCA_036833235.1 Opitutus sp. | reverse complement strand
CTCATAGACGGCGTTGCGGTGGCGGCGCTCTTTCATGTCGATGAAGTCGATGATCACGAGTCCACCGAGATTGCGCAGACGAATCTGGCGCGAAATCTCCGTCGCCGCTTCCAAATTGACCGCGTAGATCACGTTCTTCTCGTCACCGCCGCGCGATTTGTGCGAACCCGTGTTAACGTCGATCGAGATGAGTGCCTCGGTTTCGTCGATGACGATTTCGCCACCGGACGGCAGCGGAACTTTGCGCTGACCGGTTTGCTCGATCTGTCGCTCGATGTTGAAACGTTCGAAGATCGGAATGCTGTCCTTGTAGAGCGCGATCTTGCTGGCGGACCGTTTTGAAATCTGGCCGACGAGCCCTTGCGTGCGGGCGTGATCCTCCTGGCTGTCGATGAGGACGCGATCCACTTCCTCCGTGAGAAAATCGCGAACGGTGCGTTCGACGAGGTCCGGTTCCTGATAGAGACAGGCCGGTGCGCGCTCGCTCTGCATCTTCGACGTAATATCCTGCCAGGTTTTCAACAAAATGTGCAGGTCGCGCACGAAGTAGCGGGCTTTCTTCCCTTCGCCGGCAGTGCGGACGATAACGCCCATGCCTTCCGGAATAGTGAGCTCGTTGATCAGCTGCTTGAGACGCTTACGCTCGTTGGAGTCCTCGATCTTCCGTGAGATCCCGCAGCCGTCCGAGAAAGGCGTCAGGATCAAATAACGGCCGGGGATCGAGAGGTTCGTCGTGGTTCGCGGACCTTTGGTGCCAATCGGACCTTTCGTCACCTGGATGACGATGTCCGTGCCGGGAGGATACATCTGGGGGATGTCCTTGACCGTCGGGTCAACGGGGCGAGGCGCGGCATTTTTCTTTTTGTTAACCCGCACGACCTCCACCGAGGAATCCGCTGCGGCGGGGAGCATATCCCAATAGTGCAGAAACGCGTTCTTGGTGTAACCAATGTCCACGAACGCCGCCTTTAGACCGGAATCGAGATTCTTGATTCGGCCCTTGTAGATGCCACCGACCATTCGGTTGTCGGATTCGCGCTCGATCTCAAATTTTTCGAGTCGGCCATCGACGAGCAAAGCGACCCGTTTTTCGAGCGGCTCCGAGTTGATGATCAGTTCCCGGTAGGAACCTTTTTCCTTCTGAAACACGGAGAGAATCTTTTGCAGCAGCGGGCGTTGTTTGGCGCGATCCGCAGCTCCGGCTTTCAGCTCTGCAGCGGTAACGGGTGCGGATTCGCTGGCGGGCGGAGGGTTGACGAGTTCCTCGTCATATTTGCGGGCCACGTCCTGGGGAATGCCAGGGTTGGACTGCGATAGTTGATCGCTCATGGTGGATGTCGGGTGTGTTGAAGACGGCGTTTCCAAGGGCGGTTGGTGTAGCGCAGGAAATTCCGGCAGGGCGGTCGATAGCGCGAAGAAGCGATTTCATGAGAAATCCTTCCTGAAGCGATAGACGCTCTGGACCAGTCCTTGCAGCAAACAGCAACTAAGCACGAAGGAGCCACCGTAGCTGATGAAAGGAAGCGGTATGCCCGTGATGGGCACGAGGCCGATGGTCATTGCGATGTTCACGAACACGTGCACCGCGAACAACACCGTCACGCCAATGGCGAGAAGGGTGCCGAAGCGGTCTCGAGCGAGACCGGCGATGCGAATGCCGTTGAACAACACTATCCCAAACAGGCCGATAACCGTTAAACTTCCCAAGAATCCTTTTTCCTCGGCGATGACCGAGAAGATAAAATCGTTGTGCGCGACGGAGCGGGGCAGGTAGCCGAGCTGCGCCTGAGTTCCTTCCGTCCAGCCCTTGCCGGTGATGCCACCAGAACCCACCGAAATGAGCGATTGGCGCTGATTCCAGCCAATCCCCATTGGGTCGATCTTGTCGGGGGAAATGAAGGAGATGATCCGGTTCCGCTGGTAATCGTGCAGCGGAATCCACGAAAGCGCATCATACTTACCGCGATCATTCATATAGGAGTAGCCATGCGACTCCATGAAGTTCTCGTAGCGCCACGTGTCCCACGCAACCAAGCTCACCACCAGCAAGAACGCTCCGAGTGCACCCGCGAAAAAACGCGCGGATAGCTTCGAAACATAGAGCATGGAAAAGACCATCGGGGGGAGGACGATAGCCGACTTCAAGTCGGGCTGTGCCAAGATCAAGAGCATGGGTGCACCTACCGCAAGGGCCAATTTCCCGAGGACTCCCAAAGACTGCCGCACTGTCCCGATTTCGTTTCGAATGAGGATGCCGGCAGTGATCAGCAGCACGGCAACCTTCGCGGTTTCAGAAGGTTGGAAGGAGAAAAAACCGAATATATTGATCCAGCGTTGCGAACCATACACCTCGCTGCCGATGCCGGGAACGAGCACGAGGATTAATGGCAACAGGCAGGCGAGATAGAACCAGTGAGCCACGCTCAGCCAAAATCGGTAATCGAGCAACGAAACGACGGCATAAATCCCCGCGCCGAGGGTGAGCCAGATGATCTGGGTTCGCCAACTGTTGCCATGCACCGGCAGCTGAGCGCTATAAATAAATAGAACTCCAAACAGGCCAAGCCCCACCAGCGCGATCGGAGTCAACAGATCCCATCGGCCGCGCGTCGTCGTCTTGAACGCACTGATGTAATCTGTGGGCGAGGGGAGATTCACGAAAGCGTGCAGCTTGAACAGAAGCCGCGCCTGTTGGCAACGTCTGGGCCGAGAGTTTTTCGGCTCCTCCAAGTCCCGATGCGTGGTGAAGAGTCACGGTCTTTCGTTTTGATGGCGCAATCCGTTACGTGGTAGGCCGTGAGCTTGCTCGCGCTTCAATCGCGCCAGCAAGCTGGCAGCCTACAAGATACGATTCCAAAACAAAAGACCTTGGAAGAAGAGCATGTTAGTCTGGAAGAAGACTTGAGCTTTTGTCCGAGCTTCCTACCGTTCCCGTCCCTTGACGTCAGTGAGCGCAGCCGACTTCGCGTTTCTGATCGCCGAGAGCGACCCATTTGATTGGTCGCTCACGGTGTCGTTGATCATTGGAGGAGCCCTCGGGTTCTTGATGATCTGGGCTTTCACGCGTCACACCCGCCGTGTGGCGCATGAACAAGCGGCGGAGCTGCTCGAGGTGGCGCGCCGGGAAGCGGCGGTGGCGGCGGAAGAGATTCGGCAGAAAGCCGAGGCTGAGTTGCAGGAGAAGCGAACGGAATTGAACCGCGAATACGACCGGCGCGAAATCGAGAGCGAGGTCCGGCTGCGGGAGATTCGAGCACACGAAGAATCGCTTGCCTTGCTCGACTACCAGCTCGAGCAACGGCAGGAGCGGCTCAACCGGGAGAATGCGGCCATGCGCCAGGCGCGTGATGCCATTCGCGCGCTTTCGAAGAGTGTGCGCCAGCGGCTGGAAGGCGTTTCGCAGATGGATGCCGAGGGCATTCATCGTGCATTGCGGGAAGAAGTGTTGCTCGAATGTCAGGACGAGCTCCGCGCGCTCCGACGGGAAACAATGGAGAAATCGGAGCAGGATCTGCAAACCGAGAGCCGGCGCATCATCATCGCCGCCATGCAGCGGCTCGCCAGCAAGCCGAACAACGATCTCACCTCGACGCTTGTTTCACTGCCGAGCGAAGACATGAAG
>DAITQE010000513.1:0-3629 GCA_036833235.1 Opitutus sp. | reverse complement strand
GGCGACGGATACCCCTCTGTCGCTGACTGGCCAGATTGGGCTGCTAATGGTGCTGCTGATTACATCGAAAGGCGCGGCGGGTGTCACCGGCAGCGGTTTCATCGTGCTCGCCGCGACCCTCGCGGCGACCGGCAAGGTGCCGGTCGCGGGCATGGCGCTCATCCTCGGCGTTGACCGATTCATGTCAGAGGCGCGTGCGATCACAAACTTCATCGGCAACACCGTCGCAACGCTCACGCTAGCTCGGATGGACGGTGAGTTCGACCGCACGAAAGCGGGCGTCATTTTGCGCGAGTCTCCCGTCGCCGGCGAGGGCCCGCCCGTCATTGAATCGATGGAGTGACCGGCGGACTGTGCGTTAACAATTTTTCAGTCTAGGTTCAGTTCTCATTCAGGTTGTCGTCCTATTTTAACGTCAGTTTCTGACGCCGGATATACGCCGCCGCGACCCCAACCGACACCCCAAGTTACCCACGTTTGCCGAAGAACGTCATGTCATGAAATACTGCGCTCCTCTCATCATCTATGCACTGGCTTTTGCTGGGGCGGCGCTGAGCGCCGCCGAGTCGCCTTATCATGTCGTCGCGCACTACAAGATCAACGGCGCCGCCGATTTCGACGGCCTCTGCCTCGATGCCGACGCTCGCCGTCTTTATGTGGCTCATGGCGCTCGGATCGAGGTGCTCAACGCCGACTCCGGAGAAAACGTTGGCGCGATCTCTTCGCTCCAGAGCGCGCACGATGTGGCGGTCGTTTCGGAGCTCAAACACGGCTTTGTCAGCGATGGAGCAACTGATTCCATCACGATGTTCGATACGGATACGCTCAAGGTGCTCAAGGTTATCAAATCCACCGGACGGAATCCTGCGGCCATTGCTTACGATGCCACCGCCAGGAAAGTTTTTGTTGCCAATCGCGACAGTGGTACGCTGACGGTGCTCGATCCGGCCTCGGGCGAGGTCATTTCCACGGTAACCGTCGGCGGCAAACTGCGACAAATGGTCTGCAATGGCTACGGGTGGATTTTTGTCGCGGCGGAAGATCAGGACGCGATCCACATCGTGGATACGCGGAGTCTCAAGCCGCTCGGTGATTTTCCGGTAGCGCCCGGGCGGGCGCCCGACGGTCTGGCGATCGAGCCAGTTACCAAGAGACTCTTTGTCGGATGCGGAAACGGCAAGTTGGTCGTGATCGACTCCGATATAGGCTTCGCCTTCACCGTCCTCCCGATCGGCTCTGGCGCCTCCGGTGTGGTCTGCGACCGCAGCGCTCAGGAAGCGCTGCCCCGTGACACCAAATGGAAAGGTCGCGTCCTCACCGTGACAGCCGACGGCGTTCTGAGCGTTGTGCGCATGGTCTCCCCGGTAAAATGGGCGTTCAACGGGAAAACGCCCGCACTGCCTGGCGCACATTCGATCGTATTCGATCCGAAAACAAACCGGGCGTTTATCCCCGCGGTCAATTCGGGCGCGCTCGAACTCCTTGTCGTCGGTTACTAACTTTAACTCGGTGTCGACCACCTGATCTCAATGAAGCCATCGCTTTTACGAAAACTGACCGCCTGCGGACTGGTGACAGCCTTTTTTGCCACGTCTTCCTCCTCGGCCCAGGAAGCGGAGCTGACAGGTCTCCGGGGCATGAAGATCCTCTTTGTGGTCGGTGAGACCGACAAGGATCACCCTTCCGACGATGCTTTGGTGGAAGAGCATTTGGAGGCGCTGGGCGCGGTCGTCGCGCGAGCAGACTCACATGCGTCGTCCGCTGCCGCCGACGGCAAGGATTTGATCGTCATCTCCGCCACGGCTGACGCTCATGGCCTCGGCACGACCTATCGCGATGTGCCGGTGCCGGTGTTTACGTGGAACGCCTACGCCTACCAATACCTTTCGATGACGGGCGATCAGGTGCATACCGATTTCGAAGTCGTCGACGGCGCCCATTTTGCAGCCCGGACGATGTCGGACCTGTATCCGTTTTGTACTAACGCCACGCATCCGATTGCCCGCGCAGTCGGTCTGCCGAGCCAGGTATTCGGCTCGTATTATCTTCAGTCCACCGAGTCCTGTTGGGGCCGGCCCGGCCTGGGCGCGCAAACTCTCGCGATTTTCGAAGGCGATCCGAACAAGGCCGCCGTCTTCACCTACGAAAAAGGCGCGACCATGATCGACAACGGCGTCGCTCCCGCGCGGCGGGTGGGCTTCTACCTCGGGCACGACAATTTTCATTTGTTGAGCGATATTCATGGCCCCTATGCGAACGATCCAGACCAGCGCACCTGGTGGATCGGGCGCAAGTTGTTCGATGCGGCCCTCCGCTGGGCCGTGAGTCCTCCGCCGGCACCCGTGAAATATGATCCCGCGGGATTGCGGGCGGCGCTCGCTCGGGCGGCCAAAGGGGTCAAGCTTCTCTTTGTCTGCCGGTTGCCGACGGAGGAAGGCCAGGAAACCGACGCCCACATGATCGAGCATCTCCGCTCGCTCGGTTTCGATCTCACCGTTGCGGACGGAGAAGACCCGGACACCCGGGCGAATGGGCAGGACTTCGTCCTGCTTTCTTCCACGCTGTCGAAGTTCAAACTCACCAACAAATATCGCAACGTGCACGTGCCGCTCTTGTGCCTCGAATCGCTCATGGCCGACACGTATCGCATGACCGGCCGCCGCCGTTATATCGAATACGGGATGCACGGCGAAACTGGCGAGAGCGATGATCCGCCCGAAAGTTACGTGCGAATCGTGAGCGCCTGGCATCCGCTGGCGGCCGGGTTGGCGTCGGGCATGCATCAGTTCGTGAAAGAACCGGACCTGATCAAGTGGGCCATTCCCACGCGCAGCGCCATCGTGGTCGCCACCGTCGGCAACTCCCCGGACCAGCCGGCCATCTTCGGCTATGAAAAGGGCTCCACGCTAGCCGACGACTCGCTTGCTCCCGCGCGACGCATGATGTTCGGCCTCGACAACCCGCAATTTGACGACCTGACCGACGACGGAGTGCTGCTCTTCGACTCAGCCGTTCTGTGGTGCATCACCAAACCACAGGAATAAAAGGGCCAGGCTGTGCGCCATGAGTCGGGTGGTCAGCCTTCGCCTGGGGTTGGTGACGTGGTGGGCTGCCTTGGCCGCTGCCGCCCTGCCGGGCACGGAAGGGCGTAACGCGTCGGCCCGGATGCCGCTCACCGTCGAGATTTGCCGCGAGATGCAGCAGAAACTCAAGTGACGCGATCCCCTTCAACCCATCTTCCCGGATGACCGGCTACTCTCCCATGGCGGCGGCGATCACGGGTGACCTTCTTGTCGCGGTCAAGTGGGCCAAGACCGGATCAAAATTCACCGGCTTCCTGGCTTACTTTGGCGTTTTTGGCGCTCTGGGATTCCGTCTGGTCAGGCTGCGACTGCAGGACTGGTTCCGCGGCACGGAGGCGGACGCGGGCGGATTGATCGGCCCGGCTTTCCAACGGGTTGACCACCGGGCGTCCGTCATCGGTATGCTGGGCGCCGGTCTTTTGCTGGTCGAGTTCGCCGCGATCGTGCTGCGGATAATGGCGGCGACCCACGGCGGCCTGTTCGCGGCGGTGCGGCTGGCGGAACCCGAGGATTACGCCCAGCTGGCCCTCGCGCCCGGTCTAGTCA
>DAITQE010000512.1:0-3631 GCA_036833235.1 Opitutus sp. | reverse complement strand
ATAGAATCGGGCTTTTCGAGACTTGGAGATGGGGGGACTCGAACCCCCGACCCCTTACATGCGAAGTAAACGACGTGAGAAATTGAATTCTCGCGCGAAACGGAAGAAATGGCGGGTTTGCCTTGTAAAATCAGGAGTTTTTGAACATCAGACGCGTCTGTTAGCATTCAAGGCTTCCGCCGATTTCCGCACCAATTGTCGTAAGATTGTCGTACGCTTTCGGGCGCTTGCTCGAATTGTTATACGCTTGGCTCTCACAGCGAAAAAGGGGAAAGCCGCTCTCCGACGATATTTTGCGTGCCGCTAAAGATCACAACTTCACAAGGGCTAGTCAGCGACGCAGCTGGTGTCGTACGTATACTTAGATCCAAGAACCAAGCACCCCGCGACGAAGGCTGCCCCGTAGCGCGGATCCAGCAAGAATAGGCCACCGCCGGCCAATGACAACAGCGGGAATGTGCGCACTCCTGGGTCGAGAAGGTTCTACCCAGGCGCGGCGCGCGTCGGTAGCATGCTCAATGTTGCAAATGTACCACGAGTTCTTGCCTGGTCCATGACCAGGGACGCCGTCAACTTTCGAGCCGGTACAAATCAGCAGGTAGTCGTATCGAAAGGACCGGCGGTCGTAAGAAACTTCCGATTGGGAACGTCGAAGCCGGTGGCGTCGGCATCGACGAAGTGGATGCCCCGTTCGGCAGACCGGGCGTACGTTGAAAGTGATGTCTTTCTTTTCGCGCAGCCCAATTGGCTACCAGATGCGCGAAGGGATGAAGACAAAATCGGCGCTTACCGCCATGACAAGGTTAAATGGGACGACGCCGAAGCCGCGCAGACATGAGCCAGTCGCGGCCTTTGCGCGTCGCCATGGTTTGCGGCTACCGACCGACGCCAGCCGGCGGTGGCACGGAGAAACATGTCTACGAATTGACGCGGGGCCTGCTCGAGCGAGGCGTTCATGTCGAAATCATCTGTGAGGACCGGCCGTTTTTGCCCGACGCGGAGAACCCACTTGCAGCCTGCATCGTGGGCGTGGCCCCCGAGTCTCTCCGCCGGCGCAGCCGCATCGAGCAGTTCATGGAGAAGTCAGAACGATTCTCGGAACTGATCGATCCCAGCCGATACGATATAGTTCATTGCCACGGTCAGTATGGTTATCACAGCGTTTTGCGTTGGACGCAGCTCGTGCGCCGCCCGCTCCTGATAGTCGGATTTCACTTGACGGCGCTGGGGCCTATCGAACGCTACGAGCAGCTCGGCCTTAACGAGCCTGAGGAAGCGCCCATTGACCGCGCCGTGGCGTGTATGGAGCATGCGATGGCGTGCCTTTCGGACTACTGCATCGCCGTGTCGCGCGGCGTAGCCAGGGAGATCATCGAGTTCTACGGTGTGCCGCCCGAGCGTGTGCACGTCATCGCCAACTGGTACGATCCGAACGTTTTCCGACAATTCGATTCCCGAACCGCCAGATGTTTGCTTAACCTAAAAGCTGCGGCGCCGTATCTTCTTTACGTCGGACACTTCAACATGTCCCGCGGGAAGATCATGGCCGAAATCCTGCGGCGTTTGCCGCGCGACATTATCCTCTTGGTGGCTCATCACGAAGAGGATGAAGCCATCATCGCGGAGTTTGGCGATCGCGTACGCTTCATTGGCCACAGCACGCCGCAGACGTTGGCGTTGTACTATTCTGCTGCTGATCTGCTCTGCTTCCCATCGCTGTACGGCGGCTTCGGCCTTGTCCTTATCGAAGCAATGGCCTGCGGATGCCCTCCGGTAGTCTTCAACTACGCAGCGATGAACGAGTTGGTCACGGACGACAGCGGCTACCTCGTCGCGGCGCCGACAGCTGAGGCCTACTCCGCCATCGTTGAGAGGGCGTTATCGGATGGCCGAAAAAAGGCGCCGGCAGCTCGTCGCCGCGCTCAAGCATTTCACATGGACCGGCAAATCGAGGCAGTGCTTAATCTCTACGAGAGGCTCCTGTGGAAGTTTTCACGCTCGTCGGCGTCGGCATTATGACCAGATTGATGCAAGTGGTCGGCTATATCCAGCGTGGGAAGTGATGAAGGGTGTATTGGATGTTTCGGCTGCGGTCGCGAAGCTTCTTTGCCGGCACGCCGCCCACAAGCGTGTACGGCTCAACGTCTCGATTAACCAGCGCACCAGCGGCCACGTATGCACCTTCTCCGATCGTCACTCCCGGTAGGATTGTCGCGCGCATAGCGATCCAGGCGTTGTCCTCGATGACAACCTTGCCGAGATGACCTTCAGCCTTCGGAGAGTCGACGGAGTGATAGCCACCTATGGTGAGCACTTCGCCTGCAACGTTTACGTTGCGCCCGATCGTGAGCGTTGCGCGGCCATCAAGCGTAGTGAACGGCCCTATGATGCAGTTCGGTCCGATGCTGATGTCGCGCGCTTGAAGCACGAACGTGTACATCATGATGTTGCTCGTTCGATCGACTTTCATTCCGGCGAACCGGTAGAAAGCCATGCGGAGCTTCGGAAATGGAATCTTGTTGACAAACGTGTTTAGCAGGTAATCCATGAAGATCGGGTCTCGCCGTGCATTGAGGACAATTGAGTACGCCAGCGTGGCACCCAAGCCGAGGCCGGCAAGCCATATCCAGGTCGGGTTTAACCTAAACACTCCTTAAGCCGCAAACGCCAAGTATGCCGCCGTCTTCAGCGGCGCTAACTCCAGAAGGCTGCTTCTGACTGGTGGTCGCCGAAGTACTCGTGCACCTCGCCAACGCGGCCGTCGACAAGCGTAAAGATAAGGACGCTGCTCGCGTCCAACGTGCGCCCTTTGCGCTCGGCTTTACCTTCCTGCAGAACGAAGACGCGCTCGCCGGACGCGGCCATGGCGACCGGTGTAGCGCGGAACGTCCCCGCCGCCTCTTGCTGCGTCTGGCCGAAAAAGGCGAAGATCGCGTCGCGTCCGCGGTAGTTCCCCGAGAATATGCCCGTCGGCGCGGCGTGCCACACCGCGTCGGCGTGAAAGAGCTCCGTTAAGGCTGCCATGTCGCCGGCCGCGAACGCCTCGTACCCACGCCGAACCAGCGCGATATTGTCTTGTCCAACTTGTGCCGTTGTCATGTGACATCTCCCCTTTAGAAAGCGATGCCCGAAAGAAAATGGCGCTGCCTTAGTCGTCGGCGCCCATTTTTTCTCGGACCGTTAAGTTATCGAAGCCTAGCGGGAGGCCTGCTTGGTCTCAGGCATTAAACGGTCGCCGCTTCTGAACGCTTCTGAAATAGCGCTCGGGTTAATTGGGCTTAATTTTTTCGGCAATCCTGATTGCTCTTCTTTT
Source organism: Opitutus sp. (assembly GCA_036833235.1). GTDB lineage: Bacteria > Verrucomicrobiota > Verrucomicrobiia > Opitutales > Opitutaceae > Opitutus. Next base: position 318 of record DAITQE010000512.1, on the reverse strand, counting down.
GGGTCCGGGGAGGCAGGCGGTAACGGCTTCGTCCAAGCACTCGCCTCAATCTTCCACTTCCTTGGCGGAGGTTTTAGTTACGCGCGATGGAAACCGCAAAGAACAGCCTGCGCAACATACGTTCCATCCTAGCGGATCTGTCGTCAGACGAATTCGCTGATGAATTCCGACGGGGGCTTCCGTTCCGTTTGCTGGCGCCGTCCAAGCGCGGTTGCCAAACGGTTGCCGTCGATGGCAACCGCCTATGACTTTCGATAACTACTGTGAACACGAAACCCGCGTGAACACTTGCGTCGATGACTCTTATCGACTCTCTGT
>DAITQE010000511.1:0-3636 GCA_036833235.1 Opitutus sp. | reverse complement strand
GTTTACGGTACATCTCAACCCGGAACCCGGAACTCGGAACCCGAAACTCTGAACTCAGAACTCCGAACGCGGAACTCCGAACCCGGAACTCTGAACTCGAAGTTTAGAACCGCTTCCGAACTCGTCATCATCGGGGCCCGCGAAAACAATCTCAAAAATCTCTCGCTCACGATTCCGCACCGTCAGCTTTCGGTGGTCACCGGCGTGTCCGGATCGGGCAAATCCACTCTCGCGTTCGACATCGTGTTTGCCGAGGGCCAACGGCGATTCATGGAGTCGATGTCGCCCTACGCGCGACAGTTTGTCGAACAGCTTCCGCGACCTGCGGTGGATCGGTTGATCGGGATTCCGCCGACCGTCGCAATCGAACAACGCGTCACGCGCGGCTCGCGCAAATCAACCGTCGCAACGATTACCGAGGTCGCGCAATACCTTCGCCTCCTCTACGCACGGCTCGGGATTCAACATCATCCCGATACCGACAAGCCGGTTCAACCGCTCTCAATCGGTCAATTGCGTACGCTGCTTGGGCGCGTGCTGGAGACTCCGAAGGCACGTCGCGCGAAACATCTCTATCTCTGCGCTCCCCTCATTCGCGGACGCAAAGGTCACCATCAACCGATTGCCACCTGGATCGCAAAACAAGGTTTCGAACTCATGCGCGCCGATAGCGAGCTGATCCGCGTTGATGCATTCCAAAAACTCGATCGTTACAAAGAACACGACATCGAAGTCGTCGTCGCCGATTTGGTAGGTGGCGCTCGCGCCGCATTGCGTGACGCGACCAGCGCGCCACCCAACCAAGCGTCCGTCCGTTCACGCTCGCCGCTCTCAACTCTCAACTCTCAGCTCTCAACTCCGCCTCTCCAGCCTCCCACTCTCAGCTCGCAACTTTCCCAGGCGCTCAAACTCGGCAAAGGCGCCTGCTTCCTGCTGACACCGCAGGGCGAAATCCTTTCGTGGTTCTCGACAACTCGCACCGACATCGAAACCGGCGAGTCGTTTCCTGAGCTCGATCCCAAACAGTTTTCATTTAACTCTCCGCGCGGTTGGTGTCCGACGTGCCGCGGTCATGGTCGGGTGTTTCCGTGGATGCTCGAGCCGTCCGATGACGACGACAAAGACGATCCGGCAGCGCGGCTTCGCGAATTCGGCATCGATTCCGCAGACGATGTATCCGAACAAGGATCACCGTGCCCGGAGTGTCACGGCGCCCGCCTCAACCGAATTGGCCGCGCGGTGAAACTGCACTTCACAGATGGGGCGAGACGTCGCCGCCGCGCCGCGATCGGCCGAAAGCTTGTCGAACCGGCTCACCGGGATGGCCCGTCCTACCAGGGAAATTACGCGCTTTCACTTCCCGCATTGCTCGCCAGCACGCCCGCGCAGTTGCTCGCTCATTTGCGTCAACTGGAACTCGATCAGCGTGGCGAACTGATCACGCAGGATATCGTTCCGCAGATTGAAGAACGCTTGAAGTTTCTCGATCACGTTGGTCTCGGCTATCTCTCGCTTGATCGCCCCACCGAGACGCTTTCCGGCGGCGAAGCCCAACGGATACGCCTCGCCGCGCAACTCGGCTCGAATTTGTCCGGAGTACTTTATGTCCTCGATGAACCCAGCATCGGCCTGCACGCGCGCGACAACGATCGACTGATCGAAACGCTTCACGCGCTCCGGGAAAAGGGAAATACGCTCTTGGTCGTCGAGCACGACGACGAACTCATGGCGCAAGCCGACCGAATCATTGACCTCGGGCCGGCCGCGGGAATTCACGGCGGCGAACTGCTCGCGAACGGCACACCGGCTGAAATCAAGCGCAGCGATAAATCCCTCACTGGCTTGTTTCTCAAGAAAGGGATCACGCATCCTTTCCGCGGCGAATACCGAACAATCGAACGCCTGCCCTCCAGCCCTCTGGCGAAAGTGGCGCGTTTGCGACGCAATCTGCGCGGAGACGAGAAGCCGCCCCATGACTGGCTGACACTCCGCGGTGCGACGTTCCGCAACTTGAAGAATTTCGATCTCCACCTCCCACTCGGTCGGCTCATCATGGCCGCCGGCCCGAGCGGCGCGGGGAAATCCACACTGTTCCGCGATGTGCTCGACCCGGCCATCGCGTTTGCGATCAAGGAAAGGAAAGCGCGACTCACCGGACGCGAATTCGTCAAAGCCACCGGCTTCGCTCCGTCGGGCTCCGACTCTCAGCTCTCAACTCCTCACTCTCAATTTCCCTTCGAAGAGTTGCGTGGAGCACACGTCTTCAAAAGCGTCATCGAAGTCGATCAATCTCCCATTGGAAAAACGCCGCGTTCCACGCCCGCGACGTATCTCGGGATCTTCGATTTGATCCGGCAATTTTTCGCCGCTCTGCCCGAGGCGAAAATCCGCGGCTACACGGCGTCTCGTTTTTCTTTCAACACCGCGGGAGGACGATGTCCCACGTGTGAAGGCGCCGGACGCATCAAACTCGAGATGGCGTTTATGCCTGACACGTATCTGCCGTGCGATGACTGCCGCGGCCTGCGTTATAGTTCCGAACTCGCCGACGTCACATGGAAGGGCAAAAGCATCGGGCAAGTCCTGCAGCTCACCTTCGAAGAAGCGGCGCGCTTCTTCGATTTTCACTCTCAGTTGTCACAGGTTTGCCAGCTGATGGTGGATTGCGGGCTTGGTTACCTGACGCTCGGCCAAAGTTCGCCGACGCTTTCCGGCGGTGAGGCGCAGCGGCTGAAACTTGTGACCGAGCTCTCCCGCGGACTCGCCAGCTATCGTGAGCGCAGCCGCGGCCTGCAACCACGCAACTTCTACCTCCTCGAGGAGCCGACCATCGGGCTGCACCTGAGCGACTGCGAAAAGCTGATACGCGTGCTCCATTCGCTCGTCGACCAAGGACACACGGTTGTCGTGATCGAGCACCATCTCGATCTGCTGGCGGAGGCGGACTACATCGTTGAGCTCGGCCCCGTCGGTGGTCCGGACGGAGGCGAGCTTATGTATCAAGGCGAGATGTCCGGGCTGCTCAAAGTGAAGAATAGTCCAACCGCTCCGTACCTCCGCGCGAAACTCAAGCAGTTCAAAGCAGTCAACGGACGCCTGCGGCCGCAATCGGCAGCGTAATTAACGCGAGCAACATGTAGCCGAGCTCGCTGAGCCGGTTAGCCTGCAACTCCGGGGTCGGCGACTCCGGCTCCATCAAATTTGCGCCAAGTCTAACGGACGCCGTTCAACTCAACTCGCCCCGACGCTCGCGTCGTGCGCCTTCACTGCGTCCTGAACGACGCGCATGAGCTCTGGCAGCGAAACGGGCTTTAGCAAATAGCGGAAGAGCGCGGCCTCGTTGACACTGCGCATCAGCATTTCTGGCTTCATGTAGCCGGTCACCAGAATGCGCTGAGTATGCGGATATTCCTCACGCACGCGCACCAGTAAATTCATGCCGTTGCCGCCGGGCATCAAATGATCTGCCACGATGACTTTGAACGCTTTCTTGTGGAGAATGAACTCCGCCTCTCGCGCGGTTGTCGCCATCGCCACGTCAAAGCTGGGCGAAAGCGCCGCGGCAAAAACCTCCAACAACGGCTTCTCATCGTCAACGAGCAGCACGGAATCTTTGAGTGGGACCGACTCCGCCGA
>DAITQE010000510.1:0-3638 GCA_036833235.1 Opitutus sp. | reverse complement strand
GCATAAAGCGTCGTGGTTTTTCCTGAACCCGTTGGACCGGTCACGAAAACAATTCCGTTTGGATTCTGAATCAGGCGCTTGAACGGCTGAAGAATCGTCTGGGAGATCATCATCTTGTCCAAGGTGAGCATCGACTTCTTGCCGGTGCTGGCCAAAATGCGAATCACCGCTTTCTCGCCGAAAGCCGCAGGTATGGTGGATACGCGGAAATTCACCGGCTGATTTCCAATGGACATCGAAAAACGCCCATCTTGAGGAAACCGAGACTCGGCGATGTTGAGCGCGCACAGGATTTTGATCCGGGAGATGAGCGCGCGATGCAGCTTTCTTGAATACGTCAGAATTTCGCGAAGGTTGCCATCAATCCGGAAACGGATCCGGCTCTGCATTTCCATTGCTTCGACGTGGACGTCGGTCGCGCGCTCACGAAGCGCAAAGTAAATAATCTCGTCCAGGATTTCGGTCAGCGAGTTGTTGTCGGCCAACGCGGCCAGTTTGTCGCCGGCGAGATCGGGCTTGTCGAACAGGCTCGAGTGTTCGAGTTCGCTGAGGCTGTCCTCCAAATTTTTCTCCGTGCAGTAATGAATCGAAATGGCGTCATCGATCTCGCGCGGCAGCGCGAAGACGGCGCTGATCGGCATCTGCACAATTTGTCCCAGTCGTTTGATCAGGTCGGCATCGTCCGGCGTTGCCATCGACACGGTGAGGACGCCGTCGACAATATAAAGTCCGATAGATTTGGTCTTCTTCGCGATCTCGACGGGAATCCGCGCAATTGCCTCGTCCGTTATAACCGACGCGAATGGATCCACGTACGCCACGCCCAGAGAGTCGCCCCAGAGTTTACAGGCCTCATCCTTCTGCAGCATTTTCTCGTCGATAACGGCCTGCAGGAGCTCAACGGTTTTGCCGTGACGCTCCAGGAGTCCGGCGAGTTCCTGACTGTACTCAAAGGTCGGATGCAGCCGAAGGCTGGAAAGGAAATCGTTATTTTTTGGATTTAACACGGCGGGGAGGTGTTCGAGTCTTGAACAGTTTTCCAATCTCGCTCTGGTCGAGCTTCGCCATCGCGAAAGTGCCGGCGGCTCGTTCGATTTCCAATTCTTTAAGAAGTTGAGGCAGAGAGTACCGAACTTCTGCGATGACAGGCAGCGCGGGAATAGAATCAGCTGGAGGGGTTGGATCGCTCATGGCAGAGGTTAGTGGGATTCAAAATAGGTCTCGATGGTCGTGGTGAGAGCTTTGGCGATCTCTTCCTTGGGCGTATCTTTTCGGATGTAGTTCACGGCACCTTGAGCCAAAGCTTCGTCGACGCTCTGACGATTGACCATGGAGGTCAGCATAACCACGATGCATGCAGGATCGATTTCTTTCAGTTTCTTCAGCGTGTTCAAACCGTCCAGCAGCGGCATGCTGATGTCCAGCAGTACAAGATCCGGGTTTTCGCGCCGGTAGACCTCCAGAGCTTCTTCGCCATTGGCGGCTTCAAACAGCGTGGTTGCGCCGAGCTGTTTGAGGATGAGCGAGACGAATTTTCGGATGTGTGCTTCGTCGTCGACGAGCAAAATGGTACCTTGGAAGTTCATTGGCTAAAGGGAAGGGAAACGCGAAATTCGGCACCGCCGCCGGGGATGTTCTCGGCTACGATCGTGCCGCGGTGAGCCTCGACGATCTTGCGGCAGATGGCGAGGCCCAAGCCGGTGCTCTTCTCGCCCCCCGTCGGTTTGACCGACAAGCGGCCGAAGTCTTTGAAAAGTTTGTCGCGCTCATTATCTGGAATGCCTGGGCCCTGATCTTTTACACCAAACGTACATACATCGGAGCCGCCGCGAAGTTCTACAGTGATACTCGAGCCCGGCGGAGAATACTTCGCCGCGTTGCTCAGAAGATTATCGATGACCTGCTGGATTTTAGCGGAGTCGATTGACGGATACGGCGCGTCGGCGGGAGGCGTGAAACTAATGCGGGTGTTCTTTTTGGCCGCATCGATATTCGCCAGATAAACCGACTTCTCGATCAGCTCGGCGAGATTGTGCTTCTCCTGAACGATCTTGAGCTCGCCGGACTCGATGGTGGCCACATCGAGGAGCTCATTGACCATGCGCAGCATCGACTGACTGGCGCCATGAATCGTATTTACAAGGTCGAGTTGATCGACGGTCAGTTCGCCCACGACTCCGTCACGGAGAAATTCCGCCAAGCCACGAATGGACGCGAGTGGTCCGCGTAGATCGTGCGCTGCCATTCCTAGAAAACGATTCTTCGCCGCGTCCGCCTTGCTCAATTGCTCGACGAGGGATTTTTGCTGCTCCGCCAGAAGCTGGCTGTTCAGGTGAGTGCGAATACGAGCCAGAACTTCACGAGCTTGAAAAGGTTTCGGGAGGTAATCCACGCCGCCGGCGGACAAACCCTCAACGACGTCTTCAGACTCGTTTTTCGCAGTGATGAAAATGATCGGGGCGCACCCGTCAGCGTAGAGCCGCTTGAGCGTACGGCAGGTCTCGAAGCCGTTGATCCCGGGCATCATCACATCAAGCAACACCAAGTCCGGCTTCGATTGGGCGTAGACTTCCAGCGCCCGTTCTCCGGAATCGGCGTTGGCTAGTTTATACCCCTGATTTTTTAAGATTCCGCCGAGAATCCGGATGTTCAGGCGATCATCGTCAACGATCAGAATCTTTCGACCTATCAACTCGGGTGCTGGGGATTGGGGAGGCGTCTCCATCAAAAAAGATTCGGCATAAAGGCTGACTTACACTCATATTTGGGGACGGGTTTGGCAGCATGCAAGGGAAGTTTCGCGTCTGACGCGCCGGATAGAGAAGTGGATGCATCACCGAATCGGAATACGTTGATGTTTGAACTTGCCTGCTCTGCGCCGCCTGTTTTTCTAGGCGGTTCTTATATGGCCAATACATTCGTTTTTTCCTCCGAATCCGTCGGTGAGGGTCATCCGGACAAAGTTGCGGATCTCATCTCCGACAGCGTACTCGACGCCTGCCTGGCGCAGGATCGCACCAGCCGCGTGGCGTGCGAAACCATGGTGAAATCCAATATGGTGATACTGGCCGGCGAGATCACCACGCGCGCGAAACTGAATTACGAGGCCATCGTTCGCGCGGCCATTCGCGACATCGGCTACACCAATAGCGATGACGTGTTTCACGCCGACGTCGTATTCATTAATAATTACCTGACGCGCCAGTCGCCCGACATCGCGCAAGGCGTTGATGCCAAGAAGGCCAAGGGCAAGAAGACCGCCGAGCAGGGCGCTGGCGATCAGGGGATCATGTTCGGCTACGCCTGCAGCGAGACGCCGGAGTTGATGCCGACACCGATCATGTTTGCCCATCGTCTCGGACGTGAGCTGACGAAAGTGCGGAAGAGTGGGGCGGTCGCTTGGCTGCGCCCCGACGCGAAGTCGCAGGTTTCGATTCGCTACGAGAACGACAAACCCGTCGAAGTCGTGAATGTCGTAATCTCGACCCAGCACACCGCGGATGTCGCGCACGCGCAGATCGAAAAATATCTCATCGAGCATGTCGTGAAAAAAGTTCTGCCAGCTCACATGCTGACCAAGCGGACCGAATATTTGATCAATCCCACCGGCCGCTTCGTTGTCGGCGGACCGCAGGGAG
>DAITQE010000509.1:927-3638 GCA_036833235.1 Opitutus sp. | reverse complement strand
ATCGTCGGACGGCTGGCGGAATGGGATACGCTCGCGGCGCGCCGGCCGACGCGCTTCATCGCAAATTCGCGCAATGTAGCCGATCGCGTGAAGCGCTACTACGGTCGCGAAGCCGACGTGCTGACGGAGATCGAAGCGGAGATCGTCCGGGTGCAATCAGGCGCGGTTGAAGCTTCCGAGTTGGCACGATGCCAAACCCGGCTAAAAGCAGGCCGGCGCCAAAGCCTCCAGACAAACGGCGCTCGTGCCATGCACGCGGCGTTAAACGCGCTGCACGGTCTGCCGATCAATGATTGGAAGAACTACGACAGCCGAATTGATGCCGTCACGATCGCGCAGCTCGCAGCCTTCGCGACGCGTTATTTTCAACCGACGCTGCGCACGCAGCTGATCGTGAAGCCCTGAGTTTCGGCGTCGGGGCTCGGCCCGGTACGGCCTGTGGGTGTGGTTGGTTCGCCGACAACGTGGCGGGATGGGTGGATGTCATAAATGCAAACAAACGGCATAAATAGCTGGATTATGTTGCATGATACTTGCAACGTGTCGCCGCCATATGAAGAATAAATCGTTCGTACTCATTACCCTGCTCGCGCTTTCCAGCGCGTTGGCAGTTCCAGCGATTCGGGCCGAAGAAACTGCTCAACAAAGGCCCGCCAGCAAAACGGCGCTTAAACGCTACGATAAGGATAAGGACGGCAAACTTAGCCCTGAAGAGGAAGCGTTGATGAAAGCGGACAGAGAAAAAGCGAAAGCCGCTCGCAAAGCCAAGAAGGAGGCGAAAGAAGCCGAGAAAGCGGGCAAGTAATCCGCATCTCTTAGCCAGCGTTTTTATCCCCGGCGTTGCAGCTGGGGTTTTTTATGGCAGTCGATGGTGGCCAGGCTCTTCAGTTAGAGCGCCGCTCCATTTCAGTTTTGTCCGGACGACAGAGAAATGCGAATAGTGCATCTGCTGGGCAAGCGGCAGACGCAGCTTTGAAATGGTGATTTCGATCGGTGAACCCACGCCGACTTTTAGATTTCGTTGTCCATCCATGGCGACCAGGAGACGAGAAGCCGACGATCGGTTCAATACGCGCAGCCGAACATTCTCACGGAAAATGATCGAGCGATTGCTCAACGTATGCGGGCAGATCGGCGTCATCGCGATCACGGGTGCGCTGGGGTGAATGAGTGGCCCGCCGGCAGATAAATTGTAGGCGGTGGAACCCGTTGGCGTGGAGAAAATCAGACCGTCGCAGGTGTAGTTCGTGACGAGTTCGCCATCGGCGCAGACCTCGAGATGCACCAAACGTGAGTTAACTTCATCCTTAATGAGAACGTCATTGAGCGCCAGATCGTGTGAAACTGGGCCGGTGCAGCATTCAAGCAGAGAACGGTAAGCGACCTCGTACCGACCGCTGAGTAAACCGACAAAGTGCGCCCTTGCCTCATCGGCGGAAAACGTCGTGAGGAAACCCAAGCTGCCTCGGTTCACTCCGATAATCGGAACTTGATAGCGCGCCGCCTCTCGAGCGACGCCTAAAAGTGTGCCATCGCCACCGATCACGCAGCACGCGTCATAGCCGCGCAAATATCCAGGTGGAAGTGGAAACCGAAGCGTCTGTTTCACTTTGACGCCAGCGCCGCAGGCGGCCGCGATCAACTCCTGCGCCAGCTCAGGAGCGCCGGCTTTTTCCTCGTTGATAACGAACGCGAGTTTGCGGATGGGCTTCATTTTTTGACCACTAATGCACACTAATTATCACTAATGGCCAAACAAACAGAACGTCGGAAAGCGATCTTCGGATGACAGGGACGCCTTGCCGATACGACCTCCGATATCTTGCATGATTTAGTGTCCATTAGTGTGGATTAGCGGTTTCCTTCCTCAACCCGAGCAGGAATTCCCGGTTGCCGTCAGCACCCGTGATGGGCGAATCCATCGTTCCCACGAGTTTCGCGCCGGGCAGCTGGGCCAGCGCAAAATTGCGCACATCCGCCAGCGCGGCGTCTTGCACCGCAGTATCGCGAATAACGCCGCGGCCTTTATCCACTGCGGTTTTGCCCGCTTCGAACTGAGGCTTCACGAGTGCCACCAACGTTCCGTTCAGGCGCAGTAGCGGCCACACAGCGGGTAACACTGATTTCAGCGAGATGAAAGAGAGGTCCATCACGGCGACGTCAAATTCTGTGAGGGGTAAATCGGATGCTGTCAGGTGACGGGCATTGATTTTCTCCAGATTTGTCACGCGGGGATCGCCGCGCAATTTCGCGTGAAGCTGTGCCCGGCCGACGTCGACGCAGACGACGTCAACGGCGCCGGCTTGGAGAACGCAGTCAGTGAAACCTCCGGTTGACGCACCGACGTCGAGCACATGCGTTCCTCGCATATCCAACGCGAATCGTTCAAGCGCCGCGGCAAGTTTTTCGCCGCCTCGCGAGACGAAGCGCGGCGGTTGTTCGATGGTCAGTTCCAAATCGACCGGGAACTCTTTGCCGGGTTTATCCAACCGCTCAGTTCCGCGCAGCACGCGCCCACTCATGATGAGCGACTTCGCCTGCGACCGCGATTCAACAAGACCGCGCGCGACCAGCAGCTCGTCCAGACGGAGCCGTCGAATTTTCAATTTTGAATTTTCAATTTTCGAGTTGGAATCCATGCGAATCACGCCGGTGGGACCGCGCCACGCATTGGGCGCTCGACGGACATTCGACGGTTGGCAATCGAAAAT
>DAITQE010000509.1:0-917 GCA_036833235.1 Opitutus sp. | reverse complement strand
GCCGATTTCCGCGCGCATGAGCAACACGCCGGTCTTCGGGCAGCGGCCGCCTGCCTGCCAACGGTGCCGGAATAACCACGTTTCCGGAATGTTCACGTTGAGATCCGGAGGTGGCTCAGCACCGCGTCCGGCAATTTTTTCGAGCGCTTGTCGGGAAACGTGGCGACACTCGCGCCAAAGCGTCTTCACTTCCATGGTCGTAAGCGAGCCGGCGAGGCGCTTCGGATGGATTGCGGAGCGCCAAAGGATTTCGTCGGCCATCCAGTTCCCAATTCCAGGGAAACGTTCCTGCATGAGGAGGACTGCCTTGATCGGTGCCCGGGCGTGCCGTTTCAGGAATAGCTGAACCGCGGTGAATGAAAATTCTTTCGACAGGATCGCAGGCGCAATCTTTGTCCACCACATGGGAGGCTGGGGCCCTTGATGAAACTGGACGCGTCCGAACATCCGCGGATCAGTGAACACGAGTGAGCGTTGACGCGTAACCAACACCAAATGGTCGTGCTTTGCGGGAAAATAGTCCGACTCCTTCACGTACAGATCGCCACTCATCCCCAGATGAATTCCGAGCCAGGCGTTGCCGCTGAATCGGAACAGCATCTGTTTCGCGGACGCGGCGGACGAAAGCATTTTTGCGTCAGTGATCGCGCGAGCCAACCTGGCAGTATCGGCACCACGAAAGACTTTTGCCTTCGGGTGCAGCTTGACCGCGTGGATCTGATGGCGTGCGCCGGCCCGGTGCCAGCGCTTCCTAAAAAATTCAACCTCTGCAAGTTCGGGCATGATGGCGGACCAAGGTCTTTTGTTTTGGAATCGTATCTTGTAGGCGGCCAGCTTGCTGGCGCGATTGAAGCGCGAGCGGCCGCAGATCAGGTTTTGGATGGCTCCGAAAGTGGCATGGGCATCCTGCCCATGGC
>DAITQE010000508.1:0-3644 GCA_036833235.1 Opitutus sp. | reverse complement strand
CGCTGGGATACTACGTGGCCGGATCGGCGGGCAATCGCGCGATGCGATCGGCGAGTGGCGGATGCGTGGAGAAAATCGCCGTGGGGGGCGCCGACATCTGCTGCAGCTTCACCAGCATCAGCCGCAACGCGCCGGGCGCGTAGCCGACCGTCAGCGAAAGATCGCGGCCGTTTTTGTCCGCGGCAAATTCGGTCTGCGGATCGAACCCTTTCTCCAGAATTGTTTTCACGATCTGATTGATGCCGCCATCGAACCGACTGAGCTGTGCCTGAATTTGCGCGACGTCGCCGCTGCGTTGAGCGGCGAGGTCCGTGGCGCCGGAAACGAATTCCTCACGAGCAATGATCTTCAACGCGTGGCGGCCGGTAATGTGGGAGATCTCGTGCGCGAGAACGGCGGCGAGAGTGTCGTCATCGGAACCGACCAGCTCATATAATCCACGAGTGATGAAAACGATTCCACCCGGTGCGGAGAAGCCGTTGATGGTGGGCGAATCGAGCACACCGAATTTCCAATCCAGCGCCGGCCGCGACGAGTAGTGGGCCAGCGAACGTCCGACCAAATTCACGCGCTGCGAAATGGCTTCATCACGCACGAGGCCGCCGTATTTGCCGATGATCTCGATCGCGACGGATTCGCCGATGACGCGTTCTTCCTCCGGCCCGATGCCGGCGACGCCTTTGGCCACCTTGCCGAGACTCTTCGCGGCGCCGAGAGCCTTGTTGATATCCAGTTTATCGAGACCGAACGCTCCGTGAAGGGACGTGCCGGCTGCGATGGCGAGCGCCACCAAAGGAATAATGAAACGTAGGCGCGCGTTCATTGATATTCTCCTTTCTTGTGGGATTTCAAAAACGCCTGCACCTGCTCAGGTGAAATCGAGGCGCGTTGCTGCTCGAGCCAGGTGAGATCGGCGGCGGCGGACTGAAGACCATGTCGACCGGAATATTGTTCGGACGCAGGCATGAGTGGCCGGGCCGCCGTGGCGGCGGATGTCTGGCTCGCGGCGAGGGGCAGACCATCGAGACCGCGCGTCTCGGACGGTTTTTCGTTGGCGAGATTTCCGCCGAAGACCCAACCGGATTTTTTGCCGTCGCTAACCCTGAGCCAGGCGCCTTGGATTTGTTCAACCTTGAGTTTGGTCGCGTACGGCAGGCGCGTGGTCGGAGTGGCGAGCATCTTGGGTTCCGAGAGTAGCGCGGTTTCGACGCGTTTCGTATACGCAGCGCCGCCCGGGGAGAAGGCAGCGGACAATCCGGCGGCCGCCGTCAGCACGACGAGGGCCGCGACACAGAGCTTGGTTTTCATTTGGTTTCGAGGGAAAGGATCGGCTGCCAGTCGGCGGGCGGAGGTTGAAGCGCGAGGCGTTGGCTTTCGGCGAGGAGCTTGCGAGTCATGCGGTCTTGGGGGGCGAGGATCGCGGCGCGTTCGAATGCGCCGGCAGCTTCGGTGAAACGGCGCGTCGTGTAAAGCTCGTGACCGGCGCCATACGCTTCGAGAAACGCAACTTTTTCGGGAGCGATCAATCCGCGCACGCCAACGAGCTCCGACACCGGAATGGCGATGTTCTTGCCTTTGACGCGCAGCGCCGTGAGCGGGCGAACGACGAGCTGATCGCGCACGCGGCGGGCCGTTTCTTCACTGATCAAGATCGACGTGCCGAATTCCTTGTTCGCGCCTTCGAGCCGCGACGCGAGATTCACCGCGTCACCGATCACGGTGTAATTTTTTTTCCGCTCCGAGCCGAGATTGCCCACGATCATCTCACCGGTGTTGATGCCAATGCGCAGGCCAAGCGTACGCCCGTGACTCACCGCGAGGCGCTGGTTGCGCTCCGCCAGCAAGCGTTGCGTATCGAGCGCGGCACGACAGGCGGCGAGCGCGTGGTCGGGAAGTGTTTTGGGCGCGCCAAACACGGCCATGACGGCGTCCCCGATATATTTGTCGATATAGGCACCATGCGCCATCAGGCAGTCACTCGTTTCCTGGAGGTAACCGTTGATGAGTTCCAACAACTGCTCGGGGCTGACCTGTTCTGAAAGATCGGTGAAGCCCGCGAGATCGCAGAAAAAAACTGTCGCTTCACGGCGCTCGCCACCGAGTCGAATGGCCGTCGGATCGCGCACCAACAGGTCCACGATTTCAGGAGCGACGTAACTGCCGAAGATTGCCTGCACGCCTTGGCGGCGCCGACGCTCGGTCCAGAAATTTTCCGCAACCACGCCGAGCAGCGCCAGTCCGGCCGCGGCGGCGGGAGTCGCGACGGGCAGAAACCACCCGAAAGAAAGTCCGACATACGCGATCACGGCGGTGGCTCCGGCGGCGCCAAGCGCGAAGGTCACGGGGACGATGAGCCCGGATCGCCCCGCGCCGATCCACGCGAGTCCGGCGATGAAGACCGCGGCCAGCGCAGGCGCGATCCACGACGGCAATTCAAGGATGAAACCGTTGCCGGAAAGATTGGCCCATGCCGTCCAATGCACTAGGACGCCAGGCTCGAGTCCACCGATGGCAAACGGCTTTTGATCAAAAGTGCCCTCGGCGTTCGCGCCAACAAATACCACTCGCCCGCGTACGTCATCAAAACCGGGACCTTGTAGCGACGGCTCTGCATGGAGCGCCTTTGCAAGCGCTTCGGGCGCGGCGTCCGGCACCGCTTCGGACAGCCGTGTGATCATTGGCAGCCCCGCGATGACGAAGCGCGCCGCGGGAATCACTGGAACGCGACCATCGGCTGTGCGGACTTTCTCCAGTCCGCCGTACCAGTGGAGAAGACCACCCTGTCTCGAGCTGGGAGCTCCGAAAGCCGCGGCGGCCAGCGAGCCGGGCACATGGTAGCGGCGAAGCACGCCATCCGTGTCCGTCGTTGCTTCGACGACGCCGACATGCGGGACCGAGAAGAGCGCGGAGTGAGCAGCAACAAAAGTCTCGTCCCAGAACGCCGGCATCTGGCGCGGCGTGCGCGCCAGCACGACATTGGGCAGACCGGCGGCGAGTCCGCCAAGGAGTTCGTCCTGTTCAACCGCGTCGGAGTGATCGAGGAAAATAAAATCCATTACAATCCTGGCGGCCCCGGCGCGCTCGAGCCCGGCAATCAACGCGGCGAAGGTGGCGCGCGGAGGCGGCCATCGCGTGCCGAAGCCCTGCGCGCTGAGGGCATCGAGCGTGTGATTGTCGAACAGCACCAGCGCGGAACCGGGAGGCGGCGGCTCGGATCGAAATGGCCGGCGCATGGCGGCGTCGAACAGCACGCGATCGAGCATCGTGCCCAGCGGCGTGAAGTGAATCACGGCCACCGCGGCGACAACCGGTAAAATCCATCGCCAGCGCAATGCGGAACCGTTGCTGGAAAGCGTAGCCACGTTCAGAGTACAAGCCGCGAGCGTTCACCCCCGCAAGCTTCCAGCGGACACGCCCCAGCCGGAAAACGCAGTTGAGAGCTGAGAGTCTGGCCAGGCATAGCCTCAGCCCAGCAGTCAGTAAAATGAGGTCAGAAAAATAATCAGACGAAGCACCCGACCCCGACGTTCATTTTTCTGACACCATATTTCTAACCACGATTGTTCAGACAGCCGTTGGTTTGTATCCGCGTTCATTCGCGTTGGGTCCGATACCCCGAAGCTTGCTTCGGCTTGGTTCGTATG
>DAITQE010000507.1:0-3653 GCA_036833235.1 Opitutus sp. | reverse complement strand
CCTACAGGTCCACCGCCAACCGGCAGATGCGCCAGATCCAATGTTAGATCGGATTCGACGTTTGACGAACAGCGATGACGTGGCCCACGTTGGAACTCCCCACCTCAAATTATGAAACGCATCACGTGCCTTTTGCTGAGTAGTGCTTTGATCTTTTCCGCGACCTTCACGGTTGCGAAAGCTGAAGAAACGGTGACGAGCCGTTTTCAGCTGCCGGCCACCGATGACGGCTTGCCTGGCGCTGGGCCGATCCGACGAGCCGAATGGTTTCAGCGGCTGTGGACCGAGCGTCGCAGCGAATGGGCCGCTCGCGGCGCAAAAGATGAGAATGCCTTGGTGTTTCTGGGCGACTCGATCACGCAAGGCTATGATGCGAACAACGCGTTTCCCGGCGTGAAGATCGCGAACCGCGGCATCAGCGGCGACACCACGCGAGGCGTGTTGATTCGGCTGAAGGAAGATGTGCTCGCGCTGAAACCGCGCGGAGTCGTCCTGCTGATTGGCACCAACGATCTCGAGGACCAGGCCGAACCTGAGGTGATCGCGAGCAACGTGAAGTTGATTCTTGCGGCACTCAAGGAGCAGAACCCGACCATGCCCGTGGTGTTATGCCGCGTCATGCCGAGTTCGGCGGAAAAGAAGCGACCAGCCGATAAGATCAAGAAACTGAATACGCTTTATGCGGCGTTAATTAAAACCGAGCCGCAGGTAACGATGGTGGACACCTACGCGCTTTTCGCGAACGACAAGGGAGACGCCACGTTGGAGGAGTTCCCGGATTTGCTGCACCCGAATCGTTTCGGCTACGCGAGGTTTTCTTCGGCGCTGCGTCCGATTCTGGAGACGTTGGATTTGGTACCTGCATGGCCCGACGATTTTCAGCCCGAAACGGGATTTGTGAGCCTCTTTAACGGACGCGATCTGACAGGGTGGGGCTATGAGGGTGTCCCGGCATTCGATCATCAAAAGGCTAGCAGTGACGGTCGTTATCTGGCGAACAATGGACGGTTGATCGTCACGGTTTCGCGCACGGAGCGAGACTACAAGAAGCTGTGGACGACGAAGAAATTTCCGACGGACTTCGTCCTGAAACTCGAATTTCGAGCGAGCCCGAATGCCGACAGCGGTATTTATGTGCGAGAGCCGCAGCTGCAATGCCGCGATTACTTCATCGCGGGGCCGTTTTCAGGCCTGAAGCACTATCGTCCCCTCGACTGGAATAAAATCGTCGTGACAGTCAAAGGCGGCTTGGCGCATTGCACGTGCAACGGTGAGGTTCTGGTTGATGCGATGCCGGTGCCGGCCACCGGCCCGATCGGACTCGAAAGTGACCACGGCCAAATGGAGTACCGCCGGATTCGAATCAAAGAACTGCCGTAAGCGTCAAAGGCGCTTGATCCGGATATTTCGAAAAGCCACGGGATCGTTGTGCCCAGCGAAACCGAACGCGCCTGATTCGCGGTTTTTCCCAGGGTGCTCATGGTTCGCCATGAATTCGGTTACCTTGGCGAGATCGCCGTTGAGAATCACTGTGCCATTCAGCTCCACCTTGATCGTCGAGCCTTTGACCGTGACCTCTTCGAAATTCCAGTCACCGGTGGGATGCTGATAACCGCGCGCCGCGGCGATCATGCCGTACGCGGAGCCGTGAGCTTGCCGCGGGTCGATCTTGTTGCCCGTTGCTTTTTCATAGTTGTCGTCGAGCACCTGACATTCAGCCATGCCGACGTAAGCACCGTCACCGGTTCCTGGATAACGGAGGACGAGTCCATTGTTGCCGCCGGGAGGAACCTTAAATTCGAGTCGAACGATGAAGTCGCTGAACTCTTCCTTCGTGAAAATTGTGCCGCCCTTTTTGGGGCGACAGACGATCGCGCCATCGATAATCTCGTAGCTCTCAGTCGGACCGGACCAACCGCTGAAATCGTTGCCGTTGAAGATGGACTTGAAACCGGTGGCTTCGCTGTGCTGCGCGAGCCACTGGTTCGCTTCTTCGCTGGGGATTTCACGCACGAAGAGATTTCGCCAGCGGATTTCGCCGCCATGGGTTTGTAGTTGAATCGGACCACGAGCGGGAATCGGGGTGGCGCGATCGTAATAATTTTCGAGCAACGCGTAATCGACGACGAGCTGTTCGTTTAGCCAGACGCTGACGCGCGCGCCGACCATCACGATGCGGACGTGATTCCATTCTCCGAACGGCCGGTCCGCTTTGGCGAGCGGGTCTTTGCCAGGTGCGCCAGGAGAATTGTTCCAAAGCCCGCCGGAGCCCTTGGCCGCGCCGAGCTCAAATTTCTTCTCGTTGGTGTAGTCCCAAATCTGGACCTGCGGGCAGCCACGCAGGTAAATGCCCGAATCGGCCCTCGCGACCGTTTTGTAATCCAGCAGGAGTTCGACGTCGCCGTAATCGCGCACGGTGGTGGCGTAGCGACCGGCACCGTCGTTAACGAGTTCGTCGCCTTCAGCTCGCCAATGGTTCAGCAGATCCGCGGTCCACGCGGCGTCTTTTGCCGCGCGCTCGGCATCAGGCAGGGCCAGCCATGCTCGGTGATCGAACGTGTCTCCGCCACGCCAGTCGGTGAGATCGCGACCATTGTAGAGCGCAGTGAACCCGGCGGGAGGCGTGATGGCGGCCTGAGCGCAAAGGGCGAGACACGATGCGATCAGAACGGGATGAAGGCGTTTGAAAGTGTTCATGAGGTAAACTTTTTCTTTTGAAGATCCACCCGTGGAGCGAACGGGTTTGTCGAAAACGTAGCGGACTATCGGCGGGCTCGTCGCGTCGGAGAGAGAGTTGGAAGCGCGCTTAAGTCGATCGGGTCAAAGCTTGATAGTACGTCCTTCACGGAATGACCGGTCGGCCGCGAGCACGATCCGGAGGCTGTCACTGGCGCTGCGCCAATGCTCCGTCAAATCGAGGTCGTTGCGTATAGTGCGCGTAAAGGAGGAAAACGCGTTTGTGCGGAAAACGTATCGGCCGGGGTGGGAAGTATCCGGCCTGTAGCAGGTCCGTTATTTTTTCGCGGCGGCCTCGGCGGCGAGACCGAGTTCAAGTAATTTGGTAATGCGGTCTGCGTCGTAAACACAACCGGCCCAGCTTCCCCCGCTCGCGTCCTGGAGAGCCGCCCACAAGCGCGTGTCGGCGGGCACGCGTTCGTCGCGACGCAGTTCGGGATGACGCGGCCGCGCGACAAAATCGCTCGTATCAAGATCAACAATATCGACCGAACCTTCGAGTTTCACGGTGTCGATCGTCAGCTGAATGTGGTCGCCATCACGAACCTTCGCGATCGGCCCGTGGGCCCACGCCTCGGGGCTGACATGGCCAACGCAGGCGCCCGTCGAAACGCCGGAGAAACGTCCATCGGTGATCAACGCGATGCGCGCGCCGTCCTTCACATACTTCAAAGCGGATGTAATCTGATACGTCTCAGGCATGCCGCAGCCTGGACCGATTCCGATGAGCACCATCACGTCACCGGGTTGCACGCGGCCGCTCTTGATGGCGGCGATGGCGGTGTTCTCGGTCGTGAAAACGCGCGCGGGACCGGAGTGGCGATAAATTCCATCGGCGTCGATGAGCTCAGGGGCAATCGCAGTGCTTTTCACGAGCGCCCCGTCGGGAGCGAGATTGCCGCGGAGGAACGTAACGG
>DAITQE010000506.1:0-3663 GCA_036833235.1 Opitutus sp. | reverse complement strand
TCGATGCGCTGCTCGCCGGCACCGCCCGCGAAACGCCCCAGGATGAATCGCAGGCGACGTATTTCGGCGGGAGAAAACCGGAGGACGGGCGCATCCGCTGGACGCAGACGAGTCGCCAGATTTTCAATCTTATCCGAGCGGTGACGGATCCCTATCCCGGCGCGTTTACGGATGTTGGTGGCGCACGGCTGATGGTTTGGTGGGCGGAAATGGATTCGGCAGTCGCCAAAAATCGGCGAGGTGCGCCGGGCGAAATTTTGTCGCTCGCGCCTTTCGTGGTCGCCACTGCTGATGGGGCGCTCGAACTCACGCGCACCGAGTGGCTTGGCGGGGCGGCGGAGTTGCGGCTGGGCCAGCGCTTGTAGGCGGCGCGCTGGCCGCGTCACGGTCCGAGACACACTCGTAGTCTTCCGTTTTTGTTTGTTCTTTTAGTGGCACGTGTAGGCCGCCGGCGAGACAACGGATTGCGCGATGAAAATGAAAGGCGGTGCACAATTCATCCACTTCAGCCTTTCAGCTTTTCCTGCTTTCAGTCTTTCTCTTCACCATGCCTCTCAAGGTTCTCATTCTCGGCGCCAACGGTTTCATCGGTAGTTCGCTCACCCGCGCGATCCTCAAGCAAAAGGATTGGGAGGTGTACGGAATGGATATCGGCAGTCACAAGCTGGAAGACAGCTTGAGCGATCCGCGCTTCAAATTTGTCGAAGGCGATATCACCATCAACCGTGAGTACATCGAGTATCACGTCAAGAAGTGCGATGTCGTGATCCCGCTCGTGGCGATTGCGAATCCGATTCAATATGTGAAGGACCCGCTTCGCGTGTTCGAACTGGATTTCGAGGCAAATCTCGCCGTGGTTCGCCAGTGCGCGAAGTACAAGAAGCGCATTATTTTTCCATCCACGTCCGAGGTTTACGGGATGTGTGCGGATCCCAAGCTCGATGAAGCCAGCAGCCCGCTTGTCTATGGACCAATTGAACGCCAGCGCTGGATCTATGCGTGCTCGAAGCAGCTCCTCGACCGTGTGATCTACGCGTACGGCGTTCGGGATAACGTGGACTACACGCTCTTCCGGCCGTTCAACTGGATCGGGCCGAAGCTGGACGACGTGATGGAACCGAAGGAAGGCAGCTCGCGGCTGTTCACGCAGTTCATCTCGAACGTTATTTTCAAAAAGCCGCTGCAGCTTGTCGACGGTGGGAAACAAAGCCGGTCGTTCACGTTCATCGACGACGGCGTGGATGCGCTCCTCCGGATTATTGAAAACAAAGACGGCTGTGCTTCACGGCAGATTTTCAATCTCGGGAATCCGAAGAACGATGTGAGCGTGGCCGAATTGGCGAAGCTCATCATCGCGGCGTTCAAAGATTATCCCGACTACGTTGAACAGGCGGCGAAGGCCAGGACGGTGGTCGTTCCGTCCGGAACGTATTTCGGAAAATATTACCAGGACATTCAGAAACGCGTCCCTTCGATCGCGAATGCCAGGAAACGGCTGGGCTGGGCGCCGAAAGTGAACCTCAGGCGCGCGATTAAACTCACGCTCGATTACCACCTCGCGCACAAGGATTATCGATTAGAGTGAGGTAGGCCGCATATTTCTGAACTCGAAACGAACAAACCCCTTGGGCCACAGAGGACACTGAGCTCCGACACAGAGTTCACCGAGAAAAACCATCTCAGATCATAGCGCCCCATGGCCATCCGTCTTGCACTTAAAGTCGACGTCGACACCGATCGCGGTACGCGCATCGGCGTGCCCAACCTGGTCGCGGACTTTCAGGAGTTCGAAGTGCCGGGATGCTTTCTGTTTTCGCTTGGACCGGATCAAACTGGCCGCGCCATCACCCGGGTGTTCCGCCCCGGCTTTTTTAAAAAAGTCAGCCGGACGAGCGTGGTCCAGATTTACGGCGTGCGTACGCTGCTCAACGGCACGTTGTTGCCGGCGCCGCATATTGGGCGCCGCAATACAAGGATCCTGCGCGAGGTGCGCGACGCGGGTTTCGAAGTCGGCATTCACTGCCTCAATCACTATCGCTGGCAGGACTACGTGCACAAAATGAGTCTCGATGAAATCCGCACGGAGTTCGTTGCAGCCCGAGCGGAGTTTCTGCGGGCGTTTGGTTTCGAAGCCCAAGCGGCTGGCGCGCCCGGGTGGCAGAGCAATGCGCGCAGTCGCGAGGTGTACGACGAGGCCGGCCTGCTTTACGCGAGTGATACCAGAGGACGATCGCCATTTTTTCCGCGGATTGGCGGACGCGTTTTTAAAACGCTCGAGATACCGAGCACGTTGCCGACGTTCGACGAGTTGATGGGCCGAGCGGAATACCCCGACGACCAAATCGTTCGCCATTACCTGTCGTTGTTACGCGCGGATCAGGTGAACGTTTTTACGTTGCACGCTGAGATCGAAGGGATGGGGCGACGCAGTCTGTTTCGCGAGTTACTCATCGCGTGCAAGGCCGCGGGGGTGGAGTTTATCCGGATGAAAGACTATGCGACCGAACTGCTCGCTGATCGTGCGGCGATTCCGGCTGCCGATCAACTCATGGCCGAGATCGACGGGCGATCGGGGACAGTGGCGACGCAGGTGATTTGATTAATCCAGGGCCGGTTCCATCGATGTCCGGTATCCGAGTTAGATGGACATCTGAGTCGAGTTTCCTCGGCGCAAGAATCGCAATAGAGACGATTGGACGGTCGCAGGGCGTGTCTGCGAATAGAGACGCGGCACCGATTGTCAGCCAGACAGGCGAGGAGCGCTGCTGGCCAAAAATTTCTGCCGCCCCCCAGCAGGCTCGCGCAGGTGCCTGGCAGGCCCAGCGTCGCCCGATGCACGGTCGGTCATGGTGATTTGATCCTTTCGCGGCGAGGGCCGACAGCGTGGCCAGGACGGCGCCTGTGAGGTGGTTTTTTATCGCGATGGTTCTCGTCGCACGGCCGGTGTATCGATAGTATGGCGACATGGAACCATCCTTCGACCAGGGGACCGTGAGCGAGTCGTTTTTCGAGCCGGCCCTCCGGCTGCTGCGGGATCACTGTCGGCACCGCCGCGACACCCCGGAGCTCAGTGACGAGCAGTTCCTGCGTGGCGGTCTCCAGCGCGTCCTGGGCCACTGCGATTCCGGTCGTGACTTTCTGCAGCAGCGCCAGGACCGCGGCGAGGCACTCGCCCGCACGACGTGGTTCGACGCGCTCCATTCCCGGCGGCGCGCCGCCATGGTCGCCGAGGTGGCCACGCGTTCCTACGAGGTCTTCGATCGCTTCCTCCAGCCGCGCGACTGGCTCGGCGCCTTTCCCGAGCTGGCGGGGCGCGCCGTCTGGGCCGTGGACGGCCACCACCTGGACCACGCCTGCCACGCCGCCCGCGATCCCAAGGCCGAGTTCGTTTCGGTGGGTCTGGTCTACGGCCTGTGTCTGCACTCCGGGTTGCAACGGGCGCTCGTGCCCTTCCAGGGCGATGGCGTGCGCCGGCACGAGTTCCCGGTCTTCAAACAGCACCTGCCGTGCTGGCTGCGGCAAGACCGCGGGGAAAAGGTTCCCATTGTCGTCGGGGACCCGGCCTATATCGACGTGCTCCATTGGGCGCTGCAGAAGCGGCAACGCCAGGCGCTCATCATCACCCGCGAGAAGGACAACATGAAGCCCACGGTCATCGCGCAT
>DAITQE010000505.1:0-3667 GCA_036833235.1 Opitutus sp. | reverse complement strand
CGCGTACTGCTTCCGTGCGACCGGCCATGGCAGCGCGATGCAGCGCCGTCACGCCATCTTTGTCTTTCACGCACGGATCGAAGCCGCACGCGAGCATCGTTTCGAGCACGGCGGCAGCTCCGCGCTCGGCCGGGACGTGCAACATGAGATGATGGTCTTTGCGAAGCTCGGTGCGCAACGCCGGATGCGTCTGCAACATCGCATCAGCAGCCGCACGATCGCCGCGCGCGCAAGCGGCGATGAAGCGCTCCAAGGGCGAGAGTTCATCTTTCGCACCGTGAGCGAGCAGCCAGGTTGCGACGGCGCGGTTTCCCTGCAATTCCGCCAGCGTGTGCGCCGTGCAACCATCCGCCCGACGCCGCAACAAATCGGCGCCATGGTGTGCGAGCAACTCGACCATCGCGACATCCCAGCGCTGCGCCGCGATGTGAATCGGTGCATCGTTGCGTTCACCCCAGGAGAGATTCGCGTCGGCGCCGTGCTCGAGAAGCCAGCGCGGACCGGCGTGATTCGTTCCCCAGCCGAGGATGTAGCGAAGCGGCGGCACCCCGCCGGGAATGCCATTCACGTTGACTCCGTAACGGTGAAGCAATTCGACCGCCTCGAGAATTCCGCCCCCGGCCGTGATGTGCAACGAGACGCCATCGGTCGGATTGGCTCCGGCCTCGAGCAGCGTCTCTGCGAGTGGAAGATGGCTCACGGAGCAAAGCGCGGCCCACAGCGCAGTGCGCGGAAGTTCCGGATGCCACTGCCAATGGTATTGGGCATTCGGATTCGCGCCGAGAGACAGCAGACGGCGCGCGATAGCAACGAGACCGGTCTTTCGCGTAGGAGCATCGCCCGATAGACAGTTGTGGCAGACATAGAGGAGCGGGTCCCAATTTTGGATTCCGCCGGATTGCGTCGCCAGTTCGGGATGACCGTTCAAGCGCGCCTCGACCGCCGCGATGTCGCCGAGCACAAGCGCAGTTTGCAAATTCGCCTTGGCAATGCCGGGGTGTAATTCGAGCAAGCGAAACGCCCGAGCAGGGGCACCACCGGTCGCGCAACGCATGAACTCGTCGACGGCGGCGGAAAATGAAAGGGAGTGCTCCTCGACGTGTTCACGGAGCGCATTCCAGGAAGCGAAGCCGTGCTCTCGCGCGATCACGGATTGGGCATCGTGGAGCGCAAGTGAGAGTGCGCCGAGTTCCTCGACGGATTTTTTCGCAAACGTGGGTAGCGTCAGGAAGCGCGAGAGCGCAGGCGGTTCTTTAGCCTGCGCGGAGTGAAGCAGAGACTTGGCATGCTTTTTGAGCTGCTCGAGATTCGGGCGCTCGGGTAATTTCTGCGATGTCATATAACCTCCATGCTTGTGCCCGCGGTTCGCATACAGGCAGCACGGTGGTTAACATGCAGTGGATCTAAAACAGTGGGCTTGGCCCTTCGCGCGAACCCGCGGGCGCCTGTGGCGCTCGACCACAATGAGTTCAACAAGACCGCGCCTGTCAACGCCGAGCGGTACTGTGTTAAGTCATGTGATAAATCACAACGCCGTAGTCCGCGAATCGACCATCATGATGGAATCCGCCTTTCGCCCGCGTGAACAAACCGCCCAGCGCGCGAATTGATATCCGGTGTTGCTCGAATGAGCAAAACAGGTTGTCTTGGTCCACGCCCCGACCGAACGCCCCCCGCTGAGTTCTCTCAACCGGAAACGAAAATGAAACTGCTTTCCCCCGCGGTGATATCGTTACTGCTGATCGGCATGGTCATCGCAGGAGGGACACGGTTATCCGCAGCCATGCCGCAGCCGCGTCCGCGCTTGGATCCGGCGCGGCAGGCCGCAGTCACAACGCCGGCACCGAAAGAAGAAAAAAAAACGGAGGCCGAAGCTCCGGTGATGATGGATAGGCTCGTCGTCAAAGAGCATGGCTCAATTCCCACTCACCCACCAGCGGTCGAAGATCCAACGGGGAAATTTTCACCACTCAAGGGCGGGCGTACGTTGCGGCGCGATGTGGGCAATCTCCGGATTGAAGCGGGAATCTGGCCGCATATAGAGCTGTTCGAGGACGAAGCTCGTTTCAAACCGACGAAAACTCGCGTGGACCTCGATTTCCTGCGAATAAAGTTCTGAAACGTCGGTGGTTTCACGCTTATGGCCGAACTCAGCCGTCGTCATTTTCTCAAATCATCCGTGATCGCCGGAGCCGCCGTCAGCGTCGGCGAATTCGCCTGGCACTCCGCGCGTGCTGCGGCGCGGGAATTCTCCGCGTCGGCCCCCGGAATGGCTCCCGGTTCTCCCTCGTGGACTGACAAGCCGATGCGGTGGGCGCAGCTCACACTCGTCGAGGACGACCCGGAAAAATTCGATCCATCGTTCTGGCTGGATTATTTCGCGCGCACGAAATCCGACGCGGTTTGTCTCAGCGCTGGCGGCTGCGTCGCTTATTACCCAACGAAAATCCCGTTCCATCATCGCAGCGCGTGGCTCGGCGATCGCGACGTGTTCGGCGACCTCGTCGCGGGCTGCCGCAAACTCGGCATGGTGGTCATCGCACGCACCGATCCGCACGCGACCTACGACGACGTGCAGGCGGCGCATCCCGATTGGATCGCCGTGACGGCCGACGGAAAACCTCGCCGCCACTGGGCTTCGCCGGAGATGTGGGTCACGTGCGGACTCGGCCCTTACAACTTCGAATTCATGACCGAGGTGAAACGCGAAATAATGACGAATTATCGCGTGGACGGTATTTTCATCAATCGGTGGAACGGTTCCGGCATGTGTTACTGCGAACACTGTCGCGCGAACTTCAAAAACGCCACGGGTCACGATCTGCCGCGCACCAACAATCCGCAGGATCCGGCGCGCCGCGCCTACATTCTTTGGAATCAGGATCGGCTGTTCGATCTTTGGCGGCTCTGGGATGCCGAGGTGCGCAAGATCAATCCTGACTCGTGCGTGATCCCGAACGCGGGCGGCGGAGCGACCAGTTCGCTGGACATGAAACGGATTGGTGAACTCGCGCCGACGTTGATGGCCGATCATCAGGCGCGGCGAGGCGTCACCGTTCCCTGGGCGAACGGCCAGAAAGGAAAAGAATTTCGCGCGACGATGGGGCGCAAACCCATCGTCGGCATTTTCAGCGTCGGACTCGAAGAGCCGTATCGATGGAAGGACTCCGTGCAGAACGCTGATGAAATCCGGTTGTGGGCGATCGACGGAATCGCGAATGGACTTCGTCCGTGGTTCACCAAATTCGCCGGCTATCTGAATGATCCGCGCTGGCTCAAGCCAGTCGAAGAACTCTATCTGTGGTGTCACGGCGCTGAGCCTTATCTGCGGAACGAACGCCCGCTGGCGCGAGTGGCGATCGTGTATTCACAACAGACCGCATGGTTTCACGCCGGCGAGCACGGCGCGGCGGCCATCGAAGATGCCAGCAACGGTTGGTATCACGCGCTGATCGAGGCCCGCATTCCATTTGAAATGGTCCACGACCAATTGCTCGATGCGGCGCACATCGCCCAATTCAAAACGCTGATCCTGCCCAACATCGCCGGACTTTCGGACGTTCAATGCGCGCAGCTCCGTGCCTTCGTCCAACGTGGCGGCGGCTTGGTCGCCACGTCGGAATCGTCGCTGTATGACGAGTGGGGCGTGAAGCGGAAAGACTTCGGT
>DAITQE010000504.1:0-3676 GCA_036833235.1 Opitutus sp. | reverse complement strand
CGCTTGCCGCGCTACGTCCGTCGTCACGAGCGCGTTGCGCGGCGAGCGCGCAACCTACAGTTCAGTTTCGGAATCGCGGTTTTTTCACACGGGCTGATGAGCGAATGGCTGCCATCGATCGCAAACTGGTTTTTAACTTCAGCTATTTCTCTCATCCGCTTCGAGCACTTCAAACACCGATGTGAGGCCGCGTGCGTCAACGTGCCGATACGTAGTTGCGAGCGCGACGGGAAAGCGTTCCGCCATCGGGTAACCGGCTCGCCCAAGGTTCAACGCGATGTCGTTCCACGTCGCAATCGCGCGAGCGGCATCTGGGATTCTCGATAAAAACCACTCGGCCACCGCCGCATCGTCTCGCTTCGCAGCAATGACAATGTCGTCTTTGGTCAGCGCAAAATGCGCGAGAAACTGACCGTCGACGCCCATAGGATGACAAAAGCACGCGACATAGTCCGCGGGCAACTCGCCGCTCGCAATCAGTCGCGCTTTAGCGAGAACCCGGGGCAACCAAACGCATCCGACTAACGTTTCATGTGGAGTGGGGAGTTTCATCGCGTTCAGATTTCTTTCCGTGTGGAGCAAAACAGTTTTTATTTTCTACCCCGGGCTGTTATTTCCAGACCGGGAAACTTTTTTTTAGAACTGGTCGTGGAGAATACGACGCTTTTTCTCGATGAACGGGTTTTATGCCCGCTAAGGTGGCCTCGTGGTTTTCCGGAGATCTCATTTTGCGTCCATCGCGTTACGCGCACTTGGATTTTGCGCTCTTGCATTGGCGTCGTCGATTGTCGCCACCGCAAATGCCGGTGGCGCGGCTACCCCCGCTGCGCATCGCACTCCCCTTGGCAGTGCCGTGCTTGCTCCGAGTTTGAAGGCGGCGGCGCAGCGGGACGGCATCAGCCTGGCATTCGAGAAGCCGACCGAGTCGGAAGAACCGCTGGTCGGCGACGCCGTTCTCGTCTGGGTTGGAACGTCCGAAGGCGAGGTCAACCGGCAGTGGCTCGTTCAATTCCGTCGCGCGCGATCCACGCAGAAAGAGCAGAAAAAGGCGGAAAGAAAACAGCAGCAACTTAAGTATCTTTCGTGGGGACCCGTGATCGCATTCGAGTCCGATGCGGAGGTTCTCGATCTCTGGGTCGCCGGTCCAGTTGATACCGCCGACACGCCTTCCGATTCCGCTGAATCGGTGAAAACGCGGCGCCTCCGCGTGAGTGTGCCCGGCGATTACTTGCGGCTTGGCCTGGATCGCTCCGCCTTGGTTGACATGCACCTGGCGAAGTTCGTGCGGATGGCGCGGCAGGCGCGCGAAGACGCGAGTCTCGGGCAAATCTACGCGATGGAACGGCCGATCAAACCGGCGGCCATGGCTTACGCCAAACCCGTGGCCGATCGCATCGGCTTCACCCCCGAAATGGCGCGGGCGTGGATCGGCGGCAATGTGGCGCTGCAAGCGTTCTACGATGTTGCTGACGACATTAAAATTCTCCGTGGCATTGCCGAAATTGCAGTCGAAAAACCATCCATCTGGAAACTCGCCAAGGTCGTGACCGGAACGCACTTCAAGGCTGCCCTTGGCAATGGCCAGAGCCACTCGGTCGATCCGCTACGTTACGGACTCCCGGCCGTGAGTTACGAATGCTTCACTCTCGGATTCAGCATGGCGTTTGGGGACGATCCCATGACGTCAGGCGAGATGATCGTGACGAGACCAATTCCGCCACTCGACGTAACCGCAGGCGTCCTTGCGCTCCTCGCGGTTAATCCCAACGACACCTCACGAATGGTGCATATGGTCGTCATCGGATCCGCCCGCGGAAAGCCGAAGAACCTGACGACGCAAATCGTCAAGACGAAGTGACGGCGACAGACTGCGTCAGCGATTTTCCGAGGTATTTGCGTTGCTCGCCGGCAATTCCATGTCGATCGCCACGCCGGCTTGTTCGAGTACTCCGCGCAGCGGAATCAAGAAATTCTCGGTGAGATCTTCCAGGCGAAACGTCAGATCAACATCATCGCCACCCGTGATATAAACAATCGCGTCCGCGAAATCCATGAGGTCCTCGTCGGTGAAATGCTCCTCGATGACAGACTGACTGCCCTCGAGCGCGGTGAGCGACGCCCACGCCCGCTCCGCTTCCGCATCGGCGGATTTCAGATTCACCGAACCGACCAGTCGTGCGCGCGCAATTCGCCGCGCGAAACTACTGAGCAACTGGTAGGCAAAGGCGAGATTCGCCAGCCCGGCGCGCCGGATCAGACCTTGGCGAGCGCGAAGCAGTTGAGAAAGTTTCATGGGCAATTTTCCGTGCATAAGCAGTCCTTGGTTGAAGGTTGACCGCGCGTTTAGGCGCGGTGTGACATACGCGGACAACGGACACTTTCCGGGTGAAGCTTCAGCAGACGTCGCGCCACTTCTGGCGAACGCACTGCATGTCTCCTGACCCGCTCCTGAAACGGACAAAAACTGGCACCAGTCGGGCGTGACGCGTTTTCGGCGACTACCCACTTGCTCCTAACCGATGCGGCGCTGACTCTATGCCTGCGCGAAACCGCGCTGCATCTTTTTCCCTACTGAGCTGCACTCTGCCGAACCCGAATCACGATCTCTGTCCTACACTGATCGACACTGACTCGACTGGCTTAAGCTGCAGACGAAAGAGAACGTGAACCGTTACATTTGTCCAGCGGTGGGAAATGTTTTTTTAGCGAGGACCGGCACCGCAGCATCGCATTGGCTGATCACCAGAGGTTTGAATCTCATCTTGAAGGGGGTGGCGCGCAGCGCCGGGGTGTGTTGCCTTGGCAGAAGATGGTATGAAATTTTAGGCTTGGTCGACGCCAGTAAATCCCCGCTTGGTTAATCGACTGCGCCGAGGAACCGAAGCCGCCGGCACAAACATCCAGATCGCCCCGTCCGAAGCAGGCTTGATCTGTGCGTCCCTGTAATGGGAGAGAAAATGTCGCGTTACCCGAGCTCGAGCTTCTTCCGCCACTGAAGTTTCCACAGGTCGTGCTCCCGGAAGATCGCCTTCATGCGTGTACTGCGCTGGCAATACGCGAATCGTGAGAACTCCTGTATCCTTCCACGTGCGAAAGATTCGATCGAGGAACAAAAGCCCGACACCGTAACCCCGAACCGCAGGTACAATGCTGATCACATCAACGATTAGTATTCCACTGTCTCGAAGTGCGTATCGATCCTTGGTTTTGTAGGAGCGAAGCACTGACGCGAAGTGTTTTCCATGCAGCGTTTGCTCTGCCAGGGCTGCGCGCTTTTCGGTCGCAATCGAGCGGGGGAGAAAAGTAACCCGTGCATGCCCAAGCAGCTCGTCGGAGCCGCTCATCGAAATCACATGAACGGCATCGACCGCCGGCAATCGTCGGCCCATCCCCGCCCGGTGGACGAGCCCTGACTTATGAAAGGGTTGCTCGTCGCTGATCCAGTCGAGTCCAGGCCCCGCGAGAATCGAAACAGTCGTTTCCTCAGGTTGAATTTCGAACCATGGCCTAACTTTTGACATGGCTAATTTTCCGATTCACCACAGGGCGGCGCAATCTCGAAGTATTTCCAATGTAATCCAACGAGGCGCACCTCAGTCTTTTTAACCACAGATGAACCCGGATGGACACAGATCGGTTTCGATCCCTCTTCGTCTATTTTGGAGAACTTGAACCG
>DAITQE010000503.1:0-3688 GCA_036833235.1 Opitutus sp. | reverse complement strand
TTACGTCGACTGCAAGCCACGCTCCACCATCGGACCGGAAAATCGAGGCTTCGAAATCGCTTTCGATGAAATCAAGCAACAGCGTCGCTTGTGCGTCCGTGGTAAACCGGTCTTGAGTGCGCGACCATACGTTGAGCGTGCCGGTCGTTACCCCCAACATGATCGCGGCAAGGACCGCCGTAATGGCGACGGCCACGAGCAGCTCGATCATCGTGAACCCCTGATTGCGAAATGTACCGCTCATCGGTTGATGGCCAGTGTCCAACCGATTTCGTTTCTGGTTTGGTTACCGGTCGGCTCTGCTGCACCCGGCACGCGGTATGGCCAGCTGACACGTACATAAACCGCCAGAACCGCATCGGCGGGATCGTAAGCAAGCGGGGCGTGGTCGAATCGCCAGATCTCCAGGAGGAAATAACGCTCGCCATCGGAAATAGACGAGGCCGCCGCAGACGTGAGTGCGGATCCATCGTGGGTGGCCACGCATTCCATGCCGGTTTCCAGAGGCGAGCTCAGCACAGGAATCGAGAGAGCAACTGAATCGAATCCGCTGGTTTTTATCATGTGACTAAGCTCCACCTCTAACGCAGCCGGCAAACGCAGAGCGACTGCCTGGTCGGCTGTTTCCAAATTTTGCCGGGTCAACGTGGGGAGAAGCGCGAGGATGCCCGTGACAGCCACTGCAAAAATGCCAACCGCGATCACGACCTCCACCAGCGAGAACGCGCGCATTATGGTCGTTCGATTCATTTCAGAAACTCCGCCGATTATCGATGAACGCGGTGACGCCATAACTGCTCAACGTAAGCCCACGCACCGCCTCCGGATTTCGCAGTTCGATCGGCGATTCTCCAGCAGTCCATGATCCAGGCGTGCGCGGTACTCCGATCGCCAACACGATATCACCCGACTGGGCCGTTGTACCGACGCCCGAAAAGCTAATCGTTACCCACTCCTCCGACACCGAAGCATTAATCGCCTCCGTACTGAGCATGGTTGCACGGAGTGCGCTGGACCACAGAGCGGAAACGCCGTCGTTCCTCACCCAAGAAGTCGAATTAGGGAAAAACAATCCCGCTGGAATTGTGGAAAAATTTCCGGGCACAACAAACATGCCGGTCGGTAGCCGGCAGTCGGTAATTGTTTCCCAACCGGCTGCCGTGCGCAGTTGGGCGACCAGATAATGAAGATACCGTTTTGGTCCAACCGTACTCGCAGCATCAACGTTCAGCACGATACGCGTCGTCTGGCCAGACGCGCTGGCCTTGATTCGAGCTACATCGATCAAGTTGGCGATCGCTGCTTGTGCTGATCGAAGCGAGGCAGAATCGCCATCTGCCCCGCGATTGCGGAAGAAGAAGATGGCCACGACAGAGATGATCGCGAGGACAGCCAGCAACTCGATAAGCGTGAATCCAAGGCGCCACCGACCATGTTGGCTGCGAAGCGCCCGGAGAGGATTCGCCGTTTTCATTTCCAGCTAAAGACAAACGATGGATTATCGGAGGTCGCAGCCGGTGCGGGCGCATAGAAGACGACGCCGGCGCGGATTCCCGAGTCCGGAAAGTCACTCTCGTTCGGTCGCATTCCACGTACGAGCGGCAGGTCGGATCCGTAATCGGAACTGTTGATGACGCCGTCGAGATTTCGATCTACCAGCACGGCAATCTCGTCGTTCTCCGCTCCGTCGTGAATCAGATTCGGCGCTGCGGCCTCGGCCCCGCTCAGGTCAATTTCCGAAAACGAATAAAACACGATCAGCTTTGGATTCTGCGCCTCGGCCGCAGTCGCCGGTGTACTCGATGTCAGGGCCGGCAGCGACGTGCCATCACGATGGCGGGCTGCCAGCACGTCGTAGAAACGATGCGGCATGGCCGGATCAGTGCTTTGACCGATCGGATTCACAAGGTTGCTTGGATCAAACACAGGGTAATATCCGTATTCGCCGCGGAATGATTCGATCGCCACCGCCCATTGGCCAAACTGCACGCGGGTTTTTGCCTTTGTCGCCGAGGCCCGGGCTGAACCGAGGGACGGGATAAGAATGGCCGCCAAAATTCCAATAATCGCAATGGCGGCAATCAGCTCGATGAGTGAAAATCCGTTTCGGCAACCAGTCACGCGCAACGGTCTGCGTTGGCATGCGAGCGATACGGTTGGCGAGCTCATTGATCGAGGCAGATGTTGTCTGCGTTGGCTGGTGCAAGTTCGTCGATTGCTCCGCCCAGCAAAAGCTCGGCGGCGAGACCGTCGCGACCTTTCGAATACAACACGTAGCCAGCGTTCGTCCAAGGAACTTCCGAGCGGTACGCGTAGGCATAAGGTTGGTCCCACGGATCGACGATCTCAGCCGCGCTGTTGAGAAATGGATTGAGGGCGTCGCCGCTTCTGAAATTCGCGAGGTCAATGAACACGCGGCCGGATACGATCGCGCCCGTTGGGCCGCGTTTTCCGATCAGCGCCTGCAGGAGTTCGTCGGGGCGATTTGTGCGGGGATAGTCGCCGTACTGTCGTTTGTACGATTCGAGGGCGGCCGAGACGGCGGCGAGTTCGGCCTTCGCCCGGACCGTTTGCCCAAAATTACTGGCGTGATGCCCGATGCCAAGGACGAGCCCTGAAAGAACCGCGATGATCGCGAGCACCACGAGCAATTCGATCAGCGTAAACGCGACACGATCGCGCAAATCGTCAGTCCGCCATGATACTGGTGCTCTCCGAGAGCCGCCAACGACCCCGGTATAACAAATGAGATCGGCGGCTGGCGGCGGCATCAGGCAACTTGATGCATTATATTTGCACTATCGCAATCTCGTTCTGGGTCTTAAAGTGCGGACGGGCGCAGATCAGGTTTTGGGCGGTAGGAGCGCTGACGTGGCACGGGCGTCTCGCGCGTGCCACGTTCCGAGCCACCCAAAACGTGATCTGCGCCCGTTCACGCTCACGCCATCGGAGGTCGGTTGCGCGCTGACGCGCGCGACTATTCCTCTGCCTGCAGGCTCGCCACGACCGAGAAGTCCTCGAGCGTTGTCGTGTCGCCCTTCACGGCGCCACCCGCGGCAATTTCTTTCAAAATCCGGCGCATAATTTTTCCGCTGCGCGTCTTTGGCAACGCTGCGGCGAAGCGGACCACGTCGGGTTTAGCGAGCGATCCGATCTCCTTGCCGACATGATTGCGGAGATCTTCCTTGAGTGCGTCGCTGGCGATCTGTCCCGCTTTCAGCGTCACAAATACGACGAGCGCGTGCCCTTTCAACTCATCGGGCCGGCCGACCGCGGCAGCTTCGGCCACCGCCGGATGGGACACGAGCGCGCTTTCGACTTCCGCCGTGCCGATCCGGTGACCTGATACGTTGAGCACGTCGTCGATGCGACCGACGATCCAGAAGTAGCCATCTTCGTCCTGACGGGCGCCGTCCCCCGTGAAATATATCCCCGGGAACTCGCTCCAATATGCTTTCTGGTAGCGGTCGTCGTCGCCCCAAAGCGTGCGCAGCATGGAAGGCCACGGTTTTGTGATCACGAGTTTCCCGCCGGCATTGCGAGGAACCTCTTTCCCGTGATCATCCAGCACCTTCGGCACCACGCCAAAGAACGGCCGGGTACCGGAACCCGGCTTCAGTCCGGTGATGCCGGGCAGAGGCGTGATCATGATCGAACCCGTCTCGGTCTGCCACCACGTATCCACAAT
>DAITQE010000502.1:1732-3697 GCA_036833235.1 Opitutus sp. | reverse complement strand
CGGCGAACCTGGTGGTTCGCGAGCGATACAGGTTATCGCGAATATCTGTTTCGTGAGATCCGTCAGCGCCTCGGTGCTCCTGACCTCGCGATGATTCCGATCGGCGCCTACGAGCCCCGCTGGTTCTTGGCCGTGCTGCATTGCAATCCGGCGGAAGCGGTCGCGATCCATCGTGATGTTGGTGCGACCGTTAGCCTCGCAATGCATTGGGGCACTTGGCAGCTGACCGACGAAGGACGCGAAGAACCCATTCGCGCTTTGAAAGCTGCGCGAACCAAGGCAGCAGTCGACGCCTCTGCATTTCGCGTCCTGTTGGCCGGAGAGTCGATCGTTGCGTAGTATGACCGCATGGTGGAACACCCGCGCGGCGACGCGGTTAAACATAGCATTTGCGCCCACCCCGAAAACCTATACCTCTCAAATTCTAACACCGAGGTGTTCCGCAGTTGCCGACTCATCTGCGGAACTCGATGGGTGACTGCCTGCCCGTCGTCCTGAACTACACATGAAACTCATGCGCTTGATCGCTTTGCTCAGCCTGAGCATCGCTGACGGGCTGGCTCCTGCCGGCCTAGGCGTAGCGTGCGCACGTGCGGAGGAAAACGTCTGGCCGATTCATGTAACGCAAACGGACGGCGCCGGTAATCCCACCTCATGGATCGCTGCCGGTCCGCTCATCTACAAAAAGCCGGCGGCAGAGGGAGGCACGGTTGAAGGATTCCGGCCGTTATTCGCGCAATGGAAAAATGCCCGTGGTGCCTGGCACGAAACGAACGTCGTTTATCCGATCTTCGTCTATCAAACTGATGGCGATGTTTATCGGTGGAGCGTACTTCAGCTGATCAATCGGTCTGGCGACCGCCCGAATCGTGCGGCTCAACGCTTGCCCGCGCTCAAATATGAAGCCTTCGACGTCTGGCCCTTCTGGTTCTCGCGCGACACGGGTTCGGCCGAGAGCTCGTATCGCGCGTTGTTCCCGATCGCCGGGACGATCAAGAACCGACTCGGCTACGATAAGTTGTCGTGGACGCTTTTCCCATTTTACGGGCGAGCGGAAAAACATGGTGCAGTCACGACCAGCACGCCGTGGCCGTTCGTGAAGGTCACGCGGGGCACCGAGCACGGTTTCGCACTTTGGCCGCTCTACGGCCGGCGCGAAAAGCCCGGAGCCTTCGATCGCCAGTTCTATTTATGGCCGCTCGGCTGGAACAACACCATCCAGCCTTCTGAAGACTCACCAGCCGGAACGCCAGCACGGCGCGAAGTCGGTTTCCTGCCTTTCTATACTCGCGAAACCGACGCTGGGTTCGTCAACGAGTTGTTCCTGTGGCCGTTTTTTGGGTACACGGATCGCACTCAACCTGTCCACTATCACGAGACGCGTTATTTTTGGCCGTTCCTTGTGCAAGGACGCGGTGACAACCGAAGCGTCAACCGTTGGGGGCCGATCTACACTCATTCGATTAACAAGGGTACGGACAAAACATGGGTGCTGTGGCCGATATACCGCCAAAAAAAATGGACCGAAGCGGGGTTGAACCAAACCCAGGATCAGGTTTTCTATTTTCTCTACCGTTCGACTAAGCAGCGCAGCGCAACCAACCCCAATTCCGCGACCGCGGAGAAAGCACATTTGTGGCCGCTCGTTAGCGTGTGGGACAACGGCGCCGGTCGTCGGCAGCTGCAATTCCCCAGCCCACTCGAGGTTTTTTTCCCTGACAACGAGCGCGTGCGCGTTTCCTGGTCACCGCTTTTCGCGCTTTACCGTTTCGATCAAAGCGCACCGGGCCACGAGCGACGCGAGCTGCTCTGGGGATTGGTGTCGTGGCGCAATGAGCCCAATAGCCGCGAATTCCACCTTGGTCCCCTCTTGAGCGTTGACGCCGAGGCGGGCAACAAACGGGTGGCGCTAGGCAACGGCATCGTCGGGTTGCAGCGTAGCGGCGCCACTGGCTGGCGGCTCTT
>DAITQE010000502.1:0-1722 GCA_036833235.1 Opitutus sp. | reverse complement strand
TTCGATTTTCAGACCAAAGCGAACAAGCTTCGCGCGTCGCACCGCTGACATGAAACAACTTAACAACATCCTCGAAGGTATCGGCAGCACGCTGTTGCTGCTCGTGCGCAGTCTGTCGTACGCCGGCACCTTGCCGCGGCAACGCGCCCGCTTCATCGAACAGTGTTTTATGATCGGATACACCACGCTCCCGATCGTCGCGATTCTCAGTTTCTTCATCGGCAGCGTGCTCGCGCTTCAGGCCGGCTATTCCATGCAGAATTTTGGAGCCAAACAGTTCATCGGCTCACTGGTTGGCCTGTCCATGGCGCGCGAACTCGGTCCAGTGATGGTTGCGATTCTCCTCGCGGGACGGGTGGGCTCCGCGATCGCGGCTGAGTTGGCATCGATGAAAGTTTATCAGGAGGTAGACGCACTGCTCACGATGAACATCCCACCCGCCCGAATGCTCGTCCTGCCGCGTCTCGCCGCCGTGCTCGTGATGATGCCGGTGCTCGCCATGATCGCCGATCTCGTTGGCTGGTTCGGCGGCGCGATCGTATCGAAATACGTCGCCTTCATTTCGATCGACCCGCCCGCCTACTTTGCCGTGCTGCGCCGCTACATGGAGTTCAAGGACGTGATGAACGGCCTCATCAAGGCGGAGATTTTCGGCTTCGTCATCGTTCTCGTCTGCTGCAATATCGGTCTCAACACCCGCGGCGGTCCGCGTGAAATTGGCGCCGCGGTTACGAAGTCCGTTGTCGTTTCCCTGATCCTTATTCTCGTGCTCGATTACTTCGTCACGAAGGCCCTCATGTGACCATGCCTGACACCACCGCCACTTCCCCGGTCAGCCCTCCCACGCAACAGCAAACCGAAGCTGTTGGAGTCAACGTCGAGAATTTGACGAAGGACTTTGGCGCGATGCACGTGCTAAAGAACATCAGCTTTTCAGTTAAACCTGGCGAGATTTTCGTGCTTATGGGGCCGAGCGGCTCCGGCAAAAGCGTCCTGTTAAAACATATCGTCGGTCTTGAACAGCCCACCTCCGGCCGAGTGCACGTGGACGGCCATGACGCCACGTCCGAGGAAACGCGCGAGAAGGTGCGGATGGCGCTGGTTTTCCAGGCGGGCGCGCTGTTCAACTCGCTCAGCGTTTACGACAATCTCGCGCTGTATCCACGGGAACATCGGATCGCAAACGAGGCGGGGATTCGCGAAAAGGTCATGCGCGCGTTGCAGATTCTCTCGTTGGAAGGCGCTGCGCAAAAATTTCCCTCAGAGCTCTCCGGCGGCATGAAGAAGCGCGTGGCGATCGCCCGGGCGCTCGTGATGGAACCGCAGTTGATGCTTTACGACGAACCCACGAGTGAGCTCGACCCGGTGATGTCCGCCACGATCGCCGAAATTATCGCGACGCTTAAGGATGAGTATCACGTCACGACGATTGTCGTGTCCCACGATCGGGAGCTGGCACTGAACATCGCCGACCGCATCGGAATCCTCATGGACGGTGAACTCCTCTTTCTCGGCACTCCCGCCGAATTGCGCGATCCAAAAAATCCGCGAATAGCCGACTTCCTGAATCCGAAGATCGATCTGAAGAACCCCCGCTTTAAGAAACTGGAAACCTAAACCATGAACAACGCACAACAAACGGCCCGCGTCGGGCTTTTCTTTCTACTCGGACTTGCCCTCACGTGGGTGACGTTCGAAACGCTCAGTGGCGGGAAACTTTTT
>DAITQE010000501.1:0-3698 GCA_036833235.1 Opitutus sp. | reverse complement strand
CGGACCCCAGACATCGGTTTCTGCAATGCCCCGGGGCTTGCTCCGGGGATTTTTACTTGGCTTTATCGGTCAACGGCTCGGCATTGATCCCGGCTCTCTCGCAACGACACGGTGTGGCCGACGTGCTTCGCGCGATGAGGTCCACCTCGTAACCTAAAGAGCGTCACGGTGTCCAAAAACTTCCACCCAAATTCCCCTCGATCATGGAACGCAAAACCGCGCAGGAATTCGACCAGGAGTTACTCGATCTCTACGATTACTATGTGCACGGTCAGATTGACCGTCGCGCATTTTTGCAACGTGCCGCCAAATACGCTATCGGCAGCCTCTCCGCCGTTGCGCTTCTCGAAATGCTCAGCCCGCAGTACGCGCTCGCTGCGCAGGTGCCCAAGGAAGATCCCCGCGTAAAAGCCGACTACGTCAAATACGCTTCACCCGCCGGAAGCGGCGAGATGCGTGGGCTGATGGCGAAACCCGCTTCCGCCACCGGCAAGCTTCCGGGGATTATCGTCGTCCATGAGAATCGCGGCCTCAATCCCTACATCGAGGACGTCGCACGGCGGGTGGCACTTGCCGGGTTTCTTGCCTTCGCTCCCGATGCGTTGTATCCGCTCGGAGGTTATCCGGGTAATGACGACGAGGGCCGCACGATGCAGCAGAAGCTCGATCCGGCGAAGATCACCGAAGACTTCGTCGCCGCGACCAAGTTTCTTCACACGCACCCCGACTGTAACGGCTTGATCGGCGTTGTCGGGTTTTGCTTTGGCGGCGGGATGGCGAACATCCTCGCTTCGCGGCTGCCCGACATCGTGAAGGCGGCGGTGCCTTACTATGGCAAGCAGCTTTCCGCGGAAGACACCGCGCGGATTAAAGGTTCACTGCTGCTCCATTATGCCGAACTCGACACCCGCGTGAATGCGGGCTGGCCGGCCTACGAAGCGGCGTTGAAGAAGGCGGGCATCTCGCATGAAGCGCACATTTACCCCGGTGTGAATCACGGCTTTCACAACGACACCACGCCGCGTTACGACGGAAAAACGGCGGAGCTTTCCTGGAAGCGCACCATCGCTTTCTTTCACGAGAAGCTGGTGTGATTCTTGTGAAAGCTGAGAGTCTAGAGCTGAGAGCCCGATCCAGTTGAGAGTCCAGAGCTGAGAGACCGATCTCAGGCGCGGTGTTCTTCTTTCCCCTTCTTGCTTTCTTCCCCCCCTTTATGAAAGCAACCTCCAAACCGGATAATCCCGGCGTGGTGATCCCTCCGCCGTTGCTCTACGCGGCGGGCGTCGGGCTCGGCGCGTGGCTCGACCACCTCGTGCCGTTATTTGTTTACTCGCAACGTCCGGCCCGGATCGTCTCGGTGCTGTGCATTGTGCTCTGGCTTGTCTTTTCGGGATCGGCCATCGGCCTTTTTCGCCGCGCGAAAACGTCCATAATTCCGATTCGGCCCGCCAACGCGCTCGTGACCGGTGGCATCTATCGCTTCACGCGAAATCCCATGTATGTCGGGCTCGTGTTCTTGTACCTCGCGTTCTCGTTTTGGTTCGGTTTCGCGTGGCCGCTGGTATTACTCCCCGTCGTGATCGCACTCGTCCACGTGCTCGCGATCGCACCCGAGGAACATTATCTCCAACGACGTTTCGGCCAGCTGTATCGTGATTACCAAGCCCGCGTCCGCCGCTGGCTGTAACGATCGCGCACGCGAGCGGAAGGGGCTTTCACACGGCTTTCCGGTATGCCGTTGCAACTCACGGTTCGCGTAGGCCGCGAGCTTGCTCGCTCTCAATCCGAGCCAGCAAGCTGGCAGCCTGCGCTTGCGAAACCATACCGGAAACCGACGCTACGCGAACACCGCGGCGCGGTCCGTTTGGGTGAGTTCGCGCCAGCGGCCAGCGGCGAGTTCGCCGAGTGCGAAATTGCCGATTTGCGTGCGGATGAGCCGCAGAGTGGGGTGGCCGATCGCGGCGGTCATTCGGCGGACCTGACGATTTTTTCCTTCCACGAGTTCGAGCGAAATCCAGCAATCGGGAACGTTCTTTCGAAAACGAATCGGCGGGTCCCGCGGCGGTAGCGCGGAAGCGGATTCGAGCATACGCGCGCGGCAGGGTCGCGTTTTGAAGTCACGCAGTTCAACACCGGCGCAAAGACGGGCAAGCGCGGCGGGTAACGGAACGCCCTCCACTTGGACCCAATATTCGCGGCGGTGACCGTGCTCCGGATCGAGCAGCCGTGCGTTGAGATCAGTTTCGTCCGTGAGCAACAGGAGACCCTCGGAATCAGCATCGAGTCGGCCGAGTGGATATACGGCACGCGGCAAGCCGAACTCTGCGAGCGTTCGCCAACGCGAGCCTGGCTCCGGCGTAAATTGCGAGAGCACGCCGTAGGGTTTGTTGAACACGATCAGCACCGCACGAGTGACGGGAGACTTGCATCGCGTGACAAGATTGAAGGCACGCGCTTGCTGTCGGACTCCAAGCTCGTACCTGTCACTCGAAGCATACCGTGTCAGTCGTCACTTTTTCTTATGCGCGCTCTCCAAATCACCGGCATCAATCAGCTCCAGCTGACCGACAGACCGCCGCTCACACCGAAGCCCGGTGAAGCGGTCGTTTCGATTCGAGCTGCGGCGCTCAACCACCGCGATGTCTGGATCAAGCTCGGGCAATACGCGGGGTTGAAATATCCGTGCGTACCCGGATCGGACGGAGCGGGAGTTGTCTTAGCAGTGGGCGAAGGCGTGGCGGGGAGTTGGGTTGGTCGCGAAGTGATTATTTATCCGGCGCTCAACTGGGGATCGAACGAACGCGCGCAGAGCGGTGATTTTTCCATTCTTGGCCTGCCGCGTGACGGCACGCTCGCCGAGCAAGTTATCGTTCCGGTTGAGCAGCTCGCGCAAAAACCTGCCGCGTTATCATGGGCTGAGGCAGCGGCGCTGCCGCTCGCTGGACTCACGGCGTGGCGGGCGATTTCGACGCGGGCGCAGCTGACGGGCGGCGAACGCGTACTCGTTACCGGCATCGGTGGTGGCGTCGCGGTGTTTGCGCTGCAATTTGCGGTTTCGCACGGTGCCGAGGTGTGGGTGACATCGAGCTCAACCGAGAAGATTGCACGAGCGGTCGAGTTGGGAGCGAAAGGCGGGGCAAATTATACCGAAGCGGATTGGGCGCCCGGTCTCGCAAAAGCGGCGGGTCCATTCGATGTGATCGTCGATAGCGCGGGAGGTCCGGGGTTTGATTCGTTGATCGATCTGGCGGCTCCAGGCGGCCGGATTGTGTTCTATGGTGCGACGCGGGGGAATCCGCCGGGACTTGCGCTGAGGAAAGTTTTTTGGCGACAAATTTCCCTTCTTGGTTCGACGATGGGATCTCCCTCGGACTGGTGGGCGATGACCAACTACGTGTCGCAGTATCGCATTGTTCCCGTGGTGAGCGACGTGGTCGCGTTTGAGCGGATCGCCGACGCGTTCGCGCTGATGGAGCGCGGCGGACAGTTTGGGAAAATCGTGGTTCAGGTGTCGTAGGCAGGGCTAGGCCGAAACGGAATTTCCCGCGAATGCCGTCAAGCAGCGCGGCGACCGGGGTCCGGGGAGCGCACGCGTCTCGCGTGTTGCATTCGGCGTCTCGCCGAAGGCGGTTCAGAGGACTCGGGCGAGACGCCCGAGCCGACACGCGAGACGCGTGCGCTCCCCGGACCGACTTGAA
>DAITQE010000500.1:0-3702 GCA_036833235.1 Opitutus sp. | reverse complement strand
TTTCAGCGCGGGGACTTGTTCGAGCAGTTTCTCAAATTTAACGCCGGTCAGCGCCTCGAGCACAGGAGGCAGTTGGCTCAGGATAGTTGTCACGTCGCTCGTCAGCTTGCTGGCGCCGCCGCCCGGGCCGTTGCCTGCGCTGATGATGACCATCTTCTCCGTCTTTGACAGCGGTTCGGAAATTCGCCCAGCGATGTCAGGCAGAGCGCGTACGATGAGCTCAATGATCGCCGCCTGATTGTATTCCTTGAACGACTCCGCTTTCTTGCGCATCGCTTCGGCCGTCGCGAGACCTTGCGCCTCGATAATGGTGGCTTCGGCGAGACCGCGGGCTTTGTTCGCATCGGCCTCGGCTGAGCCGGTGGCTTTGACGACGTCGGCTTGGGCGAAACCGGTCGCTTTCGTCGCGGACGCGGCGCCAGCGGCTTCGGTCTCGAGTTGGAATTTGCGGGCGGAGGCGAGCGTTTCCACTTTGTAGCGCTCGGCGTCGGCCGGCTTTTGCACGTTGGCTTCGAGCTCGCGTTGTTTGCGGAGGATTTCCTGTTGCTGCAACTCGATCTGCTTTTGCTTTTCGACGATGCTGACTTGAACCTCCTCGGCTTTGACGAGCTGGTTGGTCTTGAATTTCTGAAGATCGTAGGCGAGTTCGGACTGAGCTTTCTTCTGGTTAACCGAGGCGTTGTAATCGGCGACGTTCATCTCGTAGTCGCGCTTCGCCTCAGCGATTTTGGAGTCGGCCGCGAATTTCGCCTCTTGACCGGCCTGACCGGCTTGGGCGGAGCGGATGACGGAATCGCGATCGGCTTCGGCCTGCGCGATGACCGCATCGCGCTTGACCTGCGCAATCCGCGGCTTGCCGAGTGCGTCGAGGTAACCCTGCGTGTCGCGAATATCTCGAATCGTAAAGCTGACGATGGTGAGACCCATGTTGGCCATGTCGCCCGCCGCCACTTCCTGCACCTTTGACGCAAAGGCGTCACGATTCTGGTAGATCTCTTCAACGGTCATCGTGCCGAGGATCGCGCGCAGGTGGCCTTCCAGCGTTTGCATCGCGATGTTCTTGATGTCGTCGGTGCCCTTGCTGAGGAACTGCTCGGCCGCGGTCGCGATCGAGATATCATCGCCTTTCACTTTTATCTGCGCGACGCCGTCGACTTTCACCGGCACGCCTTTGCTGGTGTAAACTTCCGGCGTTTGAACATCGATGGTGAGAAGCTCGAGCGAGAGAATGTCCGCTTTCTCGATCACCGGAATGATGAAGGTGCCGCCGCCTTTCACGATGCGGAAGCCACGCACCGTTGGTTTCCCCTCGCCGTCGGCGTAGCGATGCTGGCGTCCTGAAATAATCAATACCTCGTTTGGCCCGACTTTCGTATAGCGACTCGCCCATACGGCGGTGAGCACGAAGATGACAAAGACGATGCCGGCGATGGCCACGACAGTCGTGCCGAGACCGGCAAGTTGAGCGAGAATCAGAAGGGACATGGGATAGACGGGCTGGTTGAGGCAGGAAAAAAAAGTGAGCCCGGAGAGCCGAAGGCCGGAAACTCAGAGCACGGAAACGTAAAACTGCGTGCCGACGATCCGGGTAATCTTAACCGGCGTTCCACTGGGAATCGTGACGTTCTGCTCGGTGCGGGCCGGCGCAGAGTAGCGCGAGCCGCCTTGCACATAAGCAATCTCGCCCACCGCACCCGGTGCTACCGGAGTGAGAACGGTTGCGTTCAGTCCGACTAATTCGGATACGCGCCCTTCACTTGAACCCTGCGTCCGTCGAAAAATCGAGCTGAACAGCCAGAAAACGGTGGCGGCGATCCCGAAACCCACGAGCGCGGCCAACGGCGCGCTGATCCACGGACTTTGCGTTGCGGGTACACGGGTGAAGACCATTCCGAAGCCACCGAAACCGGCGAGAAAGGAGGCAATGGTCGTCGGGCTGATGGGCGAAAAGCCGGGCATGTCCTGCGCGCTGAATCCCGCCTCAGCGTGACCTTGGCCAATGTCGAGATGGGCCGCATCGCCGTGGCCACCGAAGATGTTTGCGCCGATCGCGCTTACCAGCGTGAACACGATGCCGACTCCGAAACAAATAGCGTAGGCATTGAAGGGGTCCATTGCGTCGCGGATTAAAGCAAACGGTCGGTGAGAAAGCACTTACAATGGGTGGGAGTTTTTCGCAGTCATGTGTATTCAAATCGTTACAGCAAAACCAAGTCGTTGCGATGAACGACCTCGAGGCGCTTGCGTGTCGGATGGAGCAGGGCAACTTCGTCGCCTTTTTTTCCGGCGAGCCCACGCACCTCTTCATTCGAAAAGGCCGCTTTTCCGCGCGCGAAAACGATTTCGTCGGGTCCCGCAACGTTCACAATTTCCCCCGCCGCGAATTCCCCGGAAACACGCGTGACCCCAACGGCCAGCAGACTGCGTCCCTGCTCGCGCAGCACTGGCACAGCGCATTCGTTGAGAAAAATTGTTCCAGCGGGGCGTTGGAAATAGGCGAGCCAGCGCTTGCGCGCGTCGAGCGGTAATCCGCTCGGCACGAAGAACGTTCCCGGGCCGCGGCCGCCGAGTAGTTTCGCGAGGATCTCCGGTTCAGCGCCGCTGGCGATGAAGACGCCGCAGCCAGAACGCGTCGCCAGTTTGGCCGCGGAGATTTTTGAAACCATTCCGCCGACTGCGGTTTCGCTCGTGGTACCGCCCGCCATCGCTTCGATCTCGGGCGAAATGCGTTCCACGACCGGCACGATCTGTTTCGTGCCGCGCAAATCGATCAGGCCAGGCGCGGTCGAGAGAATCACAAGATATTGCGCCTGGACGACGCTGGCGACCATCGCGGAAAGCGTGTCGTTGTCGCCGAACTTCAGCATCGCATGAATTTCCGCGGCGCTGACCGTGTCGTTTTCGTTGATCACCGGTATCGTGCCGTAAGCGACGAGCTGGCGCAGCGTCTCTTTCACTCCGAGGTAACGGCTGCGGACGCTGAGGTCATCGTGGGTGAGAAGGACCTGGGCGACCGTCAGGCCGTGTCGCTCGAAACCGAGCTGCCAGGTTTGCATCAGCAAGCTTTGACCGACGGCGGCGCACGCCTGTTTTTTTGAAATTTCTTTCGGCTTTCGAGTGAGCCCCAGCCGTCCCATCCCGAGACCGACTGCGCCGGAACTCACGATGATCACTTCGGTGCCGCGGGCCCGCAACGCCGCGACTTCCGCGCAAACCGCGGCGATCCGTGCGGTATTGAGTTTCCCGATGCCGGAGGTCAGCACACCGGTGCCAAGCTTGACGACGATCCGTTTGATGGAAGCGGAGGCGGGAGGAGTCACGAAACTATTTGGAGTTTCCCGACGTTACACCGTCATCAGATCCTTTTCCTTGTGCGCGAGATGGTCGTTGATGCTTTTGATTGCGGCGTCGGTGGCGACCTGAACGTCTTTCTCGAGGCGCTTCCCCTCGTCTTCCGGCAGCTTGGCTTTTTTTGCCGTCTCCAAAATATCACGACGAATATTTCGCACCTGCACGCGGCCTTCTTCGGCGAGCCGGTGGGCGTTCTTGACGAACTCCTGCCGGCGTTCCCGGCTCATTTCCGGCAGCGGCACGCGCACCACTTTGCCATCCGGGATGGGATTGAAGCCGAGATTCGCTTCCTGAATGCCCTTCACAATGGATTTCACGAGCCCCGCATCCCACGGCTGGATCTGAATGAGG
>DAITQE010000499.1:0-3704 GCA_036833235.1 Opitutus sp. | reverse complement strand
TCCTCGG
This sequence comes from Opitutus sp., assembly GCA_036833235.1. Classification (GTDB taxonomy): domain Bacteria; phylum Verrucomicrobiota; class Verrucomicrobiia; order Opitutales; family Opitutaceae; genus Opitutus. Next base: position 3,697 of record DAITQE010000499.1, on the reverse strand, counting down.
TGAGCAGTCCGGCTCGAACGAGAGCCGCAGGATCGATGAGGTAGGGATTGCCACCGAAGGCGGAGAAACACTGATACGGTGAATCGCCATAGCCGGTGGGCCCGAGCGGGCAGAGTTGCCACGCGCGAATGCCGGCGGCGGCGCAAAATTCCAGGAGCTGCAAGGCGGCGCCATCGAAAACGCCCACGCCATACGGGCCGGGCAGAGCCGTCGGGTGGAGGAGCACGCCAGCGTTGCGTTCGGAAAGCCAGTTAAACAGAGGCGCACCTGTGGCGGCTGGTACGAATTGCGACGCCGCGGCTGATGTGAGGGAAGCGGTGCTGGACATGATGTGAGACGAACGAGTGAACATTCACGACGCGCAGCGCCATTGTAAAGGGAGGCGAGCTGTTCGGTGAAAAATACGGGAGAGCACACGACCTCGCAACGCGGAGCATTTCGGACTCTCGTGCGTGGTGTAAAGTTAGGAAATAAACAAACGCGGAGTTGCGTGAGCTGGCAACGGGCCTACTTTTTTGCGCTTCTTCGCGAAGGACGCGCCGTTTTTTTTTGAGTCCGCACCAACCGAGATGGTTCCGTCGATCATTGGTGCCCGCTGCGATTCACCTCCGATACACTATGCCTCAATCGATCCTACAAGCCGACAGCTCTCTCCCGCGCATTGCGATGATTTCCACCCACGGTTACGTCGCCGCCGTGCCACCGTTGGGCGCCGCGGATACAGGCGGTCAGGTGGTTTATGTCCTGGAGCTGTCGAAGAAACTCGCCCAACTCGGATACGAAGTGGATATCTGGACGCGTCGTTTTGAAAACCAGCCGGAGTATGACGTTGTAAACGATCGGGTGCGGGTGATTCGAATGCGCTGTGGCGGAGACGAATTTATCCCGAAAGAATATCTCCATGAGCATTTGCCGGAATGGAACGAACACGCTCTCCGGTTCATTCAGAAGTACGGGCTAAAGTACAATTTCATCAACAGTCACTATTGGGACGCCGGACTGGCCGGGCAGCATCTGAGCGAGGTGCTGGACGTGCCTCACCTGCACACGCCCCATTCGCTCGGGCTGTGGAAACAACGGCAGATGGAGCGTGATTATCCGGGAGACAGCGCAACACTCGAGAAGCGGTACAATTTCACCCGGCGAATCACGGATGAGCGCAAACTTTATGCCGATTGCTCTCTCGTGGTGGCGACGACGCCTCCGCAACTCGATTTCATTATTCAAGATTACGGCGTGCCGGCAGAAAAAGTTCGAATGGTCCCGCCCGGTTACGATGACAACCGGTACTATCCCGTCGGCGACGCGACTCGCGAGGCCATCCGGCAGCGACTCGGTTTTGATGGTTCCGTGGTGCTGTCGCTCGGCCGGCTCGCGCGCAACAAAGGTTACGACCTGCTGATCGACGCGTTCGCTTTGGTGGCGCAGCGTGATCCCAGTGCTCTCCTTTATCTCGCGATTGGGGGTGAAGTGTTGGATGCAGAGGAGACGAAGCTGCTGGATGAACTGCGCGAACAAGCGGCGAAATCGCCAGCGGCCGATCGGATCAGATTTGGGTCATTCATTCCGGAAGATCAGATGGCCGACTATTACCGAGCGGCGGATATGTTCGTGTTGTCGAGCCGCTATGAACCATTTGGCATGACGGCGATCGAAGCGATGGCGTCGGGCACGCCGACGGTTGTGACGGTGCACGGCGGGCTGTATCGCGCGCTGTCGTTCGGGCGGCATGCGCTGTTTGCCGACCCGTTTGATCGCGAGGATCTTGGAATCACGATGGCCAAAATTTTCCGCCATCCCCGACTGCGGAGCCGGCTATCGCGAATGGGCGCGCACAAAGCACGGAGCCTATTTACGTGGACCGGAATCGCCCAACAGCTGGTGGCGGCGGTGGAGGATCGTCCTTCGACGACGGTGACGCTCGACGACAAGGAATGGGACGAGCCGTGGAACGATAACGATTAAGTGCGGTCGCGCGAGGGAGCCATAAACCGCGTTTCCCTCGCGACCACACCTCTTTGCCATCCCGTGATACGCCCCGCAGAACCGAGTTACACCGATCCTGACAGCACGCCAGATGCGAAGACCATCGCGTCGCCCGCCACCGCGGGATTGATCCGCGTTTGACCGTCGCACATCGTTTTATCCTTCACTCCATGAGCTCCCCGGAACGGCCCGCCATCCGTCTTTTTTCAACCGATCTCGACGGAACATTGCTGGGCAATCCTGAATCCGCGTATCGCTTCAAGCACACGTGGGAGTCGCTGCCGAGAGGACGGCCAATGCTCGTATTCAACAGTGGACGCACGGTGAAAGATACGCGGGCGTTAATCGGAGCCCGCAAGCTGCCCGATCCGGATTTGATCATCGGCGGCGTTGGAACGGAACTCTACGATTATCAGCAGCGGCGGGAACTCGCGGATTTTGGAGCACAATTTGGCGAAGGCTGGGATCTTGCCAAGGTGGAGGAAATTGTCGGCTCGATGCCTGGCATTGAACGGCAGCTGCCAGAGTTTCTGCACCCTTACAAGTCGAGCTGGTACTGGCATCGAGTCGATCGGGAGAAGATCCTCAGCCTCCAGAAGAAACTCGAGGAGGCCGGTCTTCAGGCGGCGGTGGTGTATTCAAGTTTGCGTGATCTCGATGTGCTGCCGCGGCGCGCCACGAAGGGAAACGCGCTGATCTGGCTGTGCGAGCGATTGCAAGTTCCCCTCGAAGAAGTGCTTGTCGCCGGCGACACGGGAAACGACAGCAGCATGTTCCTGGTGCCGGGAGTTAGAGGTATCGTGGTCGAGAACGCCCAGCCAGAACTGTTCGAGGCAGTCGTGAAGCTTCCGGTGTTCGTGACGAACCAAATAATGGCAGACGGTGTGTTGGAGGGACTGAAGCACTTTGGGGTCATCCCCGAAGTGCCATCGCCGAAAAGCCTGCCGCCGCGGGAACGAGGCCGTGGGGTTTGGAAAGGCATGCTTTTCGGACCGGAAGCGTTGCGTTCGCTGAACCCGGAGGAGCGCGCGTTGATCGCGACAGGATACGAGAAAGCGCTCATCGCCTTGCGGAAAAACATCACACCGCTCGGTTTTTCCGCCTGTTCGCTGACCGACAATATCGTTACAGGCACGGATATCAATTATCGCAGCATCTGGGCCCGCGACGGCTGTTTCTGTGTGGTGCAGACGATCGAGATGGACGAACCGGACATTCGCGAGGCGCAACTGAACACGCTCAAAACCCTGATCGAAGGGACGAGCCCGACGGGCCAGATTCCGGCAAACGTAAGAATAGAAACTCGCGAACCAGATTATTCGGGCGTGGGCGGAATCTGTTCGATCGACAGCGGTCTGTGGCTGATTATCGCGGTTTACCACTATGTCACCAACACCGGTGACATGAGTCTGCTCAATGATTACGGACTGCGGCTGCAACGCGTGATGGACTGGCTCTCCGCGCACGACAGCAACAGCGACGGGCTGATTGAAGTGCCGGAAGCGGGGGACTGGACGGATCTTTTTGGACGCAGCTATCACGTGTTGTACGACGAAGTTTTGTGGTATCGTGCGAACGTGTGCTTCGGCCGGTTGCTGGAATACCAGCAGGAGTTCGAGCGGGCCGCGGATTATCTGCGCTGGTCCCAGCACATCGCCGGTAAAATCAAGGTGTCGTTCTGGCCGACGACGGGAATCGAGGAGAATCGTGT